>NZ_JBJXIB010000010.1:0-66802 GCF_046115965.1 Janthinobacterium sp. CG_23.3
CCACATCCCCCCCTCCACCACACTACCCCCCCCCCTCCGCCCCTCCATCCCATCCCCCCCCACTCCCCTGCGCCCCCGGTCCCCCCCCCCCCGGCCGGCGCCGCCAACCCAGCCAACCCAGCCAAGGCGCCCGCCAACGCCAACGCTAACGCCGCCGACGCCGCAACCAGCGCTGCCAGGGCCGCGCCCGCGCCGCCGGCCGGGGCCGGCAACACCGTCCCGCCGCTGTTCGCGCAATTTCTCGGCTTGGCCGACACGCCGCACGAGGCCGGCGCGCAAGACGACGCCGACGCCGAGGCGGCGACCGACCCTGCCGCCGCCGACGCCGGCGCCGCCGCCGACACCCTGCTGGCGTCCATGATGCCGGCACCGCTGCCGTCGATGGCGCAGGCGGCGCCGATCCAACTCGGCGTTTATCTGGACAACCGCGGCGCCGCCGCGCCCGACGCCGCCAGCGACAACGGCGCCGACAGCGCCGCCGCGACGGCCACCGGCGCGCCGACCGCCACCGCCGCCGGCGCGCCCGAGCTGGCCGGCGCCAACCAGGCCAGCGTGGCGCTGACGCTGACAATGAATCCGACGCCGATCGCCTTCAACGCCCAGGCCGCCCAGGCCGCCCAACTGCCGGCGCGCGGCACCAGCGCCGCGCCCGCCGGCCCGGCCGTCGCCCCGGTCGCCGGCCACGCCAAGCCGGGCGCCGCCGCCCCGGCGCCAAACGCCGCGGCCGCCGCCGTCGCCGCTCCGGTGCGCCCGGCGTCGGTCTTGCCGCCGCCGTCCCAGCTGGCGAGCGCGGCGGCCAAGCCGGCCGACTACGCCGTCGTAGCCGCCGCCGCCAACGCGGCAGGCGCGGCGGCGGCGGCCGAACCCGAGCGCGCCGGCACCGGCGCGCCCGCGCCCGCCATAGCCGCCAGCGCCGCCAGCGCCGCCGTTGCCGGCGCCATCGCCGCGCCGGCCGCCGACAGCGTCAAGCTGGCCGGCCCGGCGCCGCAATGGCAGCAGACCCTGCGCGAGGCGCTGGGCGAGCGCCTGCAAGTACAGATCGGGCGCCACGCCGAACACGCGGTGATCCGCCTCGATCCGCCCAACCTGGGCCGCATCGACATTTCCATCGTCCACAGCGGCGGCGCGCTGCAGATCAACCTGAGCGCCAGCAACGCCGAAGTACTGCGCCAGTTGCAGCACGTCGGCGAAAGCATGCGCCAGGACCTGGCGCAGCGCAACACCGGCGACGTCGCCGTCAGCGTCAGCGCGACCCCGCGCGGCGCCGGCGCGCAAGGCCAGGGCCAGTCCGACGGCGACAGCCGCGGGCGCCAGCCCGGCCGCCAGCGGGACGAGGCCGAACCCGGCCGCGCCCTGTACGACTCCGGCGCGGCCGGCGCCACCTACGCCATGCATGAACGGGAGTAAACGGTAGATGAAAAAGAATCTAAAACTAATCGTCGGCTTCGTCCTGGTCGCCGTCATCGGCGCCGGTGCCGCCGGCGGCGCGCTGTGGTGGTTGTATTTGAAAAAGCCGGCCCATTCGGCGCCGTCGGCCCGCGCCGACGCGCATGCCGAAGAGGCCGAGCCGCAGCCGGCCACCGGCAAGCACGCGCGCAAATACCTGACGCTGGAAAAAGTGATCGTCATGCTGCGCCGCAACCCCGGCGACGTCGAGTCGCACTACCTGTCGGCCGACCTGGTCATCACCACCACCGTGGAACAGGAAAAGCAGGCCAAGGACCACTTGCCGCTGATGCGCAGCATCGCCGTCAAGGCGCTGGCAAGCTATCCGATGGAGAAGGCGCAGGCGATGACGGTGGAGCAGTTCGCCGAGCAGATCAATACCGCGTTCGATGCCAGTTATGCCAAGGAAAAGGCGGAAAAGCCGTTTTCCGAGGCCATGATTGGCAAGCTCATCATTGAATAAGCCATGACACGCGCGGGAGCACACATGGGCGACGATCTGGCGTATCTGGAGCCGGGCGCGGCGTACGGCGAGGACTACGGCGCGAACGCGGCCGCGCCGCTGCTCAGCCCGGCCCAGGAGCAGCGCCACCTGCTGGCCTACGCGCCGCTGGTCAAGCGCATCGTGCGCCAGCTGAACTCGCAGGTGAGCGGCGCCATCGACCGCGACGACATGGAGCAAATCGGTCTGATGGGCCTGCTTGAAGCGCTGCGCCGCTACGGCGAGCCGGACGCCGCCTTCGGCAGCTACGCCGGCCTGCGCGTGCGCGGCGCCATCCTCGACGAGCTGCGCCGCCAGGACTGGCGCCCGCGCGCGGTGCGCCAGGAAAGCCACAAGCTGCGCGACGGCGTGCGCGCCCTCACCCGCAAGCTCGGGCGCGAGCCGGCCGAGCAGGACATCATCGCCGGGCTGGGCATCACGGCCGAGGCCTACCGCGACTACCAGATGGCGCAGAACGCCGAGTCGATCGGCAGTTTCGACGAGGTGCTGCAGGAAACCGTCGGCCAGGGCGAGAGCGCGCCCAGCCCGGAGGACCAGTTGATGGTGCGGCGCAGCCTGGAACAGGCCCTGCGCGGACTCGACGAACGCGAACAGCGGGTGGTGCAAATGTATTACGAGTTCGAACTGAGCTACAAGGAAATCGCCGCCGTGCTCGACCTGACCGACGCCCGCGTCTGCCAGCTCAACAAGGGCGCGCTGGGCAAGATGAAGGCGGTCCTGCAGAGCGCTTGAGCGCGGCGCGACGGCACAACGAGACACATGCAACTAAAAGGCAAAACAAGATGGTGATTATCGGTATTTTAATTGTATTGGGCTGCGTCTTCGGCGGCTTCGCGCTGATGGGCGGCAGCGTCAGCGCCATCTGGCACCCGATCGAGCTGGTCATCATCCTCGGCGCCGGCGCCGGCGCGGTGGTGCTGGGCAACCCCAAGCACGTGCTGATGGAAATGCTCGGGCAGATCCGCAAGGTCGTCACGCACAAGAAACAGGGCTCGGAATTCCAGCGCCAGTTGCTGCTGCTGATGTACGAGCTGCTGCAGACGGCCGCCGGCGGCCTGAAGGCGCTCGACGCCCACGTCGAGGCGCCGCGCGAGAGTCCGCTGTTCCAGCGCTACCCGCTGGTGCTGGAAGAGTCGAAGCTGCTCGCCTTCATCGTCGACAACTTCCGCCTGATGGCGATGGGCAAGATCAACGCGCACGAGTTGGAAGGCGTGCTGGAACAGGAGCTCGAAGCCATCCACGAAGAGTTGCTGCAGCCGTCGAAGTCGCTGCACAAGATCGCCGAGGCCATGCCCGGCTTCGGCATCATGGCCGCCGTGCTGGGCATCGTCATGGCGATGAACTCGGTGGCCGGCGGCGCCGACGCCGGCGAAATCTCGACCAAGGTGGGCGCCGCGATGGTCGGCACCTTCATCGGTATTTTCTTTTGCTACGGCGTGCTCGACCCGCTGTGCAACATGATGAAGCAGCTCGTCAGCGAGGAAGGCTCGACCATGGAATGCGTCAAGGTGGTGCTGGTGACCCACGTCGCCGGCAAGCCGCCGCTGCTGGCCATCGATGCCGGGCGGCGCCTGGTGCAACTGAACATCAAGCCAAGCTTCGCCCAGCTCGAGAGCTGGATCAACGCCCTCGAGGGCGCCGACGCCGCCGACGAACCACCGCGCCGCACAGGAGACCGTCGTGCTAAAGCCGCATGACAAACATGAACAGGCGGTCATCAAGCGCGCCGGGCGCAAGCACGCGCACGAAGAGCACGGCGGCGCCTGGAAGGTAGCCTTCGCCGACTTTTGCCTGGCCCTGCTGTGCCTGTTCCTGGTGTTGTGGCTGATGGCCGCGCGCGAGCAGCAGGCGATGAAGGAAATCATGCTCGAATCGAAGGGCGGCAAGCAGAGCGACGGCGCCGGCGTGCTGCCCGAGCAGAAAGGCGGCCCGCGCGGCAGCCTGATCGAGCGCCACCCGATGCCGCGCAACGGCAGCGGCAACAGCAGCAACGACGGCAAGATGATGGGCGCCGGCCAGGGCTCGCCCGACGCCAAAACCCAGCAGAAAGTGAGCTACCAGTCGCCCGAGGACTTGACCAAACTGGCCAAGGAACTCTCCAAACTGAGCGCCGAAGCCGGTCTGACCAGCAATTTGCAGGCGGTGGTGACGCCGTACGGCCTGCGGGTGATGTTGCACGACACCGACCACCAGGGCATGTTCGTGCGCGGCAGCGCGATACCCACCGGCCGCTTCCGCCGCCTGCTGCGCGACATGGGGCCGCTGTTCGCCCAGATGGACAACCAGATGCTCATCGTCGGCCACACCGATTCGGTCCAATACGCCGTCACCGACAACGAATCGTTCTCCAACTGGACGCTGTCGAGCAACCGCGCCATGTCGGCGCGCGCCAACCTGCTGGCCGGCGGCATGAACAGCGACAGCGTGTTGCAAGTGGTCGGCATGGCCGACCGCGCGCCGGTCGACTCGAACAACGCCACCGCCGGCGTGAACCGGCGCATCGAGCTGCTGGTGCTGACCCGCGGCCAGGCCAACGGCGTGGCGGCGATGTTCGGCGTGCCGAAGTCGGGCGACGCGCTGGTCGGGGACGTCGACACGGTCGAAGCCGAATCGGCGGCGCTGAAAAAACTACGCCAGAAACTGGCCCCGGCGACGCGCAAGCCGCTCTCCGAGCAGGACCATTAACCCAGCAGAGCAGTCATGACCATTAACACTAAAGCACGAGGCCAGCGTATGAGAATCTCTTCCGGAAATGGCACGGCCGACACCGCGCCGCTGCAACGCGGCGCCGCCGTCGACGCCGCCGACGGCGCCGCCGAAGCGGCCGGCGCCGGCGCCGCCGCGGCCGCGCCGCTGCAATCGGCCGTGCTGCAACCGGCGCTGGAGTCGCTGCGCGCCATGCCCGAAATCGACCACGAACGCGTCGCCCAGCTGCGCGACGCGCTGGCCAAGGGCGAGCTGCCGTTCGACCCGGCCAAGCTGGCCGGCCTGATCCAGCGCTTCCACGGCGGCGAGTCGTGACGCCAGCCCCGGGCGAACGGCGCGACGCCATGACGCGCCTGCTGCGCGGGGTCGCCGACGACGTGCCCGCCTACCAGGCGCTGCTGCTATTGCTCGACGAACAATTCGACGCCGCGCTGCGCCACCAGAGCGCGCGCCTGGCGACGCTGGCCGAACACATCGGCGCCGCCGTCGACACCATCGAGGCGCGCCGCCGCGAACGGGTGGCGCTGGTCGCCACCCTGCTGGGGCCGGGCGGCACGCTGGCCGGCGCCGCCGAGCTGCTACGCGGCGCCACCCGCCAGGGACTGGAACGCAATTGGATCGAGCTCGAGCAGATGGTGCTAGAATGTAAGCGCCGCAACATCCGCACCAGCGCCCTGCTGAGCGAGCAATACAGCATCATGCAAAGGGTGCTCAACGGCGAGGAGGACCAAATCTATGCGCCACTCTGATACGCAGTCCACTATGTTTACCGCCGCCACCCGCCCCACCGCCGCCACCGCGCCGACGGCCGCGCCGGCGCGCGCCAGCCTGCCCGCCGGCGCGGCCGCCAACGCCGGCTTCGCCAGCGTATTCCAACAGGTGCGGCGCGACGTCGACAGCTTTATCAGCCAGGGCGGCCCGGCCGCCGCGCCGGCGCTCAGCCCCGAGGGCCGCGCCCTGCTCGGACGCAGCCTGCCCAGCGCCGCCATCGACGGCGTTGCCGCCGGCGGCCGCCCCGCTGGCGCCACCAGCTTGCTGCAACAACAATTCCTGGAATCGATCAAACCCTGGGCCGAAGAGGCCGGCCAGAAACTCGGCGTGGCGCCGGAGATCGTCGCCGCCCACGCCGCGCTGGAGTCGGGCTGGGGCCAGCGCCCGCTGCGCCAGAGCGCCGGCGCCGACACCAACAACCTGTTCGGCCTGAAAGCCGGCGGCCAGTGGCGCGGCGACGTGGCCGCCGCCACGACCACCGAATTCGAGGGCGGCGCGGCGTTGAAAAAGACCGAGCGCTTCCGCAGCTATCCGGACCAGGCCAGCGCCTTCCGCGACTACGCCCAGGTCTTGCTCGACAATCCACGCTACCGCGCCGCGCTCGGCGCCGGCGCCGACGCCGGCGCCTTCGCCCAGGGCCTGGCGCGCGGCGGCTACGCCACCGACCCGGCCTACGCCGACAAGCTGACGCGCCTGGCGCAGCGGCTGCAACAGGGCGCCGCGCCGGCGCTTCAGTCGGACGACTGAATGCGCCCCGGCAGATCGAGCGGTTCAACCGTCCCGGCTGCCACCACCCTGGCGCGTATCACCGCGCCGCTGTTGGCGTTGCGCACCCGCACCACCGCGTCCTGCGCGCCGCCGTCGAGCGCCTCGCCGGCCATGCTCACTTCAATCGCGCCGCGGCGCGCGACGATTTGCACCGCCTCGCCGCGCTTGACCAGCGCCGGCGCCGCCATCTGGCCGCTGCGCAGCAGCTCGCCGGCGCGCAGCGAGCGCCGGCTGGCCAGGCCGACGACCGCGGCCGGGTCGGCCACGCTGTCGGCCACCATCGACACGTCGCGCCGCTCCAGCGCCACCTCGTCGGCCGCCAGCGCCCGCCCGGCCGGCAGCGCGGCGGCGGCGACCGCCACGCGCGCCGTGACCTGCGCGCGCGCGACGAAGTCGTATTTCCAGCCGGCGGCCCCGGCGCACACGGCGGCGAAGCGCATCCTGTTGCTTTGCCGCACATCCAACGCCTCGATTGTGACCGTTTGGCCACACGCCGGCAGTACCCGGCCGGTGCGCGCCACCACCACCTCGAACTGCGGCTCGACCAGCCCGGCCGCCGCCGCCTGCTGCGCCAATTGCGTGCGCGCCGCTTTCTCAATGTGCGATATTATATTGTCGGCTGGCAATTCAACGCTTCCTGCACTACTATATAGGCTGGCCAGCGCGAGTAGCCAGGCCGGCGCTATCGGCCGGCGCCGCCCGATAGCGCCCGCAACGGGCCGCGCGCCGCGGCGGGAGTCGGCGAAATGGCTGGAATGGGTCATTGTTTTACCTTGAACAAAAGTTTTCACGCGGTATGCCGTTAAGATCCGTATGTGCGGCATTCTACAGCGCCCGCCGCGTTTATCAGCAAGCCGCGCCGCGCAATAACGGCGCCCAACGACAAAGGATGGCCATGAGTATTAATTTCACCGAAGCGCTGGGGGTGCACGCCGACGCGCTGCACCTGCGCGCCGAGCGCACGCGCGTGCTGGCGTCGAACATCGCCAACGAGAATACTCCCGGCTTCCAGGCCAAGGACATGGATTTCGGCGCCGTCATGCAGCAGATGCAGGACGGCGCCAACGGCGAACTGTCGCTCGACACCGACGCCGGGTCGCTGTACCGGGTGCCCTACCACCCCAGCCGCGACGGCAACACCGTCGAGATCGGCGTCGAGCAAGCGGCGTTTTCGCAAAACGCCTCCGATTTCCAGACCAGCCTGACCTTCACCAACATGAAGCTGCGCGGCCTGGCCAAAGCCATCGCCGGACAATAATTATGACCTTCAAAGACATTTCGCAAATCGCCGGCTCGGCCATGGCGGCGCAGACCGTGCGCCTGAATACCATCGCCAGCAACCTGGCCAACGCCGACTCGGTGGCCGGCTCCGAGGGCGAGGCCTACCGCGCCCGCAAGCCGGTCTTCGCCGCCGTCATGCAGCAGGGCCTTGGCGCCGCCGACGGCTCCTCGGCGCGGGTGCAGGTGCTCGACGTCGTCGAAAGCGACGAGCCGCTGCGCAAGGTCTACGAGCCCGGCCATCCAATGGCCAACGCCGACGGCATGGTGTTTTATCCAAACGTCAACCAGGTGGCCGAGATGACCGACATGATGTCGGCCTCGCGCGCCTTTGAAACCAATGTCGAAGTGCTGGGCCGTATCAAGGCCATGCAGCAGTCGCTGCTCAAACTAGGTGAAGGTTAAGCCATGCAAACGAATCTGTTCAATAACACCAGCGGCGCCAACACCGCCAACGCCAACAACGGCGTCACGCCGGCGATGGACCAGGCCAGCAAGACGTCCGACATGTTCACCAAGCTGCTGGTGGCGCAAATCCGCAACCAGGACCCGCTGGCGCCGAGCGACCCGAGCCAGTTCGTCAACCAGTTGTCGCAACTGAGCCAGACCGAGGCGCTGCAAAACCTGGCCAAGCTGACCACCGGCAACGCCGGCGTGCTGCAAAGCATGCAGGTGCTGGCGCTCGGCGCCCAGGTCGGTTCGGACGTGATGGTCAACACCGACAGCGTCAAGCTGGGCACCGACAAGGTCGCCGGCAGCTTCGCGCTGGACCAGGCCAGCAACAAGAACACCGTGGTGCTGACCGGCGCCGACGGCGCCGCCCACGAGGTGCAACTCGGTTCGCAGGGGGCCGGCGTCGTCAACTTCACGCTCGACCCGGCCGCGCTGCACCTGCCCGCCGGCACCTACAAGATTACGGTGCGCACCAGCGCGGCGACGCCGGCGCCGGTCGACATCGTCGGCAAACTCAACAGCGTGCGCCTGTCGGCCGGCGGCGCGATGGTGCTCAACGTCGCCAACGTCGGCGAAGTGGCACCGGCGGCGGTGACCGGTTTCAACGGCAAAAACACCTTGGCCTCGGCAAACTAACCCATTTCACTGAAGGGAATTCCACCATGAGTTTCGACATCGCTTTGTCCGGCATCCAGGCCATCAACGAACAACTGAACACCGTCTCGAACAACATCGCCAACGCCGGCACCTACGGCTTCAAGAGCAGCCGCGCCAACTTCTCGTCGATGTACGCCGGCAGCAAGGCCACCGGCACCGAAATCGGTTCGCTGACCCAGAACATCGGCCTGGGCGGCGGCGTGCTGAACACCGGCCGCGGCCTGGACGCCTCGATCAACGGACGCGGCTTTTTCGTCACCCGCGACAACCAGAACACCATGATGTACAGCCGCGTCGGCATCTTCAACGCCAGCGACGAGGGCTACCTGATCAACGCCTCCGGCAACAAGGTGCAGGGTTACGCGGCGGCCGTCGGCACCGGCGCGCTCGGCCCGATGGGCGACCTGAAGGTGCCGACCGGGCAAATCCCGGCGGTCGCCACCACCAAGCTCGGCTACGTCGCCAACATGTCGCTGGACTGGCCGGCGCCGGCCATGGCGACGTTCAACATGAACGAGCCGACCTCGTACAACATGTCCAAGCTGTCGGTGGTGTACGACTCGCTCGGCGCCAAGCACAACGTGACGCAATATTTCGTCAAGGGCCCGGCGACCAACCAGGTCACGGTGCACTACGGCATGGACGGCGCCGCGCCGACCCAGCAGACGACTTTGCAGTTCAACGCCAACGGCGTCTTGACGTCGCCGCCGGCGGTCAACGTCACCGTGCCCACCAGCAACGGCTCGGTCAGCCCGATCGCCGTCGCCCTCAACTACACCGGCACCACCCAGTACGCCGGCGAGGCGACCACGTCGTCGGTGATCGTCGACGGCTACGCGTCGGGCACCTACACCGGCGTCGAGCTCAGCGAGAACGGCTCGCTGCTGGCCGCCTACACCAACGGCCAGAAGCAAAACGTCGGCGCGCTGGCGCTGGGCACCTTCGCCAACGAGGGCGCGCTGAGCGCCGTCAACGACACCAGCTGGGTCGCCTCGACCACCTCCGGCACGCCGCTGTACGACCGCCCGGGCACCGGCATGACCGGCAAGCTGACGGTGGCCTCGCTGGAACAGTCGAACGTCGACATCACCTCCGAGCTGGTCGGCCTGATGACGTCGCAGCGCAACTACCAGGCCAACTCGAAGGTCATCTCGACCGAGAGCACGATGCTGCAGTCGCTGATGCAAGCCGTTTAACCTAGCCGGGGCCAAGCACGATGGACGCGCTGATTTATACCGCCATGAGCGGAGCCGACCGGGCTCTGCGGGCACAGCAGGTACACGCCAACAATCTGGCGAACATGGAAACCGGGGGCTTCCGCGCCAACCTGGAGGTCTCCAGCCAACAGCAGTTGTCCGGCTACGGCTACGACGACCGCCACATGACGCAGTTGCAGGCCAGCGCGATCGCCACCCGCTCCGGCGCCGTCAAGGAAACCGGGCGCGAACTCGACGTCGCCGTCACCGGCCCGGGCTACCTCACGGTGCAGTGGCAAAACGGCGAGGCCTACACCCGCGCCGGGGCGATGGACATCGACGCCGACGGCGCGCTGTCGATCAACGGCCACGCGGTACTCGGCGAGGGCGGACCGATCGTGCTGCCGCTGTACACCAGCATGGCCATCGGCGGCGACGGCACCATCTCGGTGCAGGTGCCGGGCGCGGCGCAGATGCAGACCGTCGACAAGCTCAAGCTGGTCAACGCCGAAGCCGGCACGCTGACCAAGAACGAGGCCGGCCTGATCGTCTCGCGCGGCGGCGAGCCGCTCGAGGCCGACCCGGCCGTCAAGGTGCGCGACCGCCACCTCGAGGGCAGCAACGTCTCGGCCGTCGAGGAAATGGTCGCGACGATGAGCCTGACCCGCAGTTTCGAGATCCAGATGAAGCTGTTCAAGGCCAGCGACTCGATGGCCGAGTCCGGCAACCGCCTGCTGGGCGCCTAAGCGCCCCGCCCTTTTTCACCGCACACTCTAGGAGCACCCCATGAATCCAGCAATGTGGATCAGCAAGACCGGCGTCCAGGCGCAAGACGCCAAGCTGCAGGCGATCGCCAACAACCTGGCCAACGTCAACACCGTCGGCTTCAAGCGCGACCGCGTGGTCTTCGAAGACCTGTTCTACCAGGTCGACCAGCAACCCGGCACCCAGCGCGCCGACAACACGCTGTCGCCGTCGGGCGTGCAGCTGGGCAACGGCACGCACATGGTCGGCACACAGAAGGTGTTTACCACCGGCAGCCTGCAAACCACCAGCCAGCCGCTCGACGTCGCCATCACCGGCAACGGCTTCCTGCAGGTGCGCCGGCCCAACGGCGAATCGGGCTATACCCGCGCCGGCCAGTTGTCGGTCGACGCCAACGGCATCCTGATCAACGCCCACGGCTTGCCGCTGGTGCCGCAGATCACCGTGCCCAACAACGCCACCGCCGTCACCATCGGCGACAACGGCATGGTCTCGGCGACCATTCCCGGCACCGCCGCCGGCGTCGAGCTGGGCCAGCTGACCTTGACCAGCTTTGTCAACCCGACCGGCCTGCTGGCGCTGGGCGAGAACCTGTTCCAGGAAACCGCCGCCAGCGGCACGCCGACCGAGGGCCGCCCCGGCGAGGGCGCGCTGGGCAAGCTGAAACAGGGCGCGCTGGAAGGCTCGAACGTCCAGGTGGTCGAGGAAATGGTCGACATGATCGCTGCCCAGCGCACCTACGAGATGAACACCAAGGTGCTGTCGGCGGCCGACAATATGCTGCAGTACCTGGCGCAAGTGGCACGCTGATGAAAGCCGCACTGAGCGCCGCGCTGGCGCTGGCCGCGGCCGCGGCGCTGGCCGGCTGCGCGGCGCTCGCGCCGGCGCCGGTGCGGCCCGGCCCCAGCCCGGACGACGAGGCGCCGCCGCTGGCGCGCAGCGCGCCGCGCGGCGGCGTCTCCGGCGGCGTCTTCAACGCCGACGCCGGCCTGTCGCTGACCTCGGACAGCCGCGCCTTCCGCGTCGGCGACCTGGTCACCGTGTCCCTGCAGGAAACCACCCAGTCGAGCAAGAAGGCGGGCACCACCTTCAACAAGGGTTCCACCGTCGGCGTCTCGCCGCTGGGCCTGCTCGGCAAGGTGTTGCCGAAGACCGGCATCGACCTGGCGGCCGACCGCGGCTTCGCCGGCGACGCCACCAGCACCCAGCAAAACGCGCTGAGCGGCGCGATCACCGTGGTGGTGCAGGAAGTGCTGCCGAACGGCCTGCTCAAGGTCAGCGGCGAAAAGGTGCTGACCTTGAACCAGGGCGAGGAATTCGTGCGCCTGCGCGGCTACCTGCGCGCCGCCGACATCGATTCCAACAACAACGTCTCGTCGCTGCGCATCGCCAACGCCCGCATCGCCTACTCGGGCCAGGGCACCTTGGCCGAATCGAACGCGCCGGGCTGGCTGATGCGCTTTTTCACCGGCCCGTGGATGCCGTTTTAGGCTGGGGCGGCGCCGCCGGCGCCGTTCCGCCGTTTTCAAGCTTAATTAGGTGAATGATATGAAAGTGCCCTACTCCGCCCTCGTCGCGTTGGCCCTGCTGGCCGGCCACTGCGCGCCGGCCCACGCCGCCCAGGCGCTGCGCGACCTGGTCAGCATCGAGGGGGTGCGCGACAACCCGCTGGTCGGCTACGGCCTGGTGGTCGGCCTGAACGGCAGCGGCGACACCACCCAGGTCAAGTTCTCCAGCCAGTCGGTGGTCAACATGCTCAAGCAATTCGGCGTCAAGCTGCCCGACGGCGCCGAGTCGAAGAGCAAGAACGTCGCCACCGTCATGGTCAGCGCGGTGTTCCCGCCCGGCTACCGGCGCGGCCAGGCGATCGACGTCACCGTCTCCTCGCTGGGCGATTCGAAGAGCCTGCGCGGCGGCACCCTGCTGCTGACGCCGCTGCGCGCGGCCGACAACGAAACCTACGCGCTGGCGCAGGGCAACCTGGTGGTCGGCGGCCTGGCCGCGGCCGGCAAGAGCGGCTCCAGCGTCACCGTCAACACCCCGACCACCGGGCGCATTCCGAACGGCGCCAGCATCGAGCGCGAAATCGCCACCGACTTCGCCACCAAGCCGAGCATCACGCTGAACCTGCGCCACCCGAATTTCCAGACCGCCACCAACATCGTCGACGTCGTCAACCGCCGCTTCGGCCAGGTCGCCACCACCAGCGACGCCACCAGCGTCGACGTCGTCGCGCCCGACAACCCGACCGCCCGCGTCGCCTTCATGGCCAAGCTGCAGGCGCTGGCGATCGACATCGGCGCCGACAGCCCGAAAGTGGTGTTCAATTCGCGCACCGGCACCGTGGTCATCGCCGACGGCCTGCGCGTGCGCGCCGCCGCGGTCACGCACGGCTCGCTCAAGGTGGTCATTTCGGAAAGTTCCAACGTCAGCCAGCCGGCCCCGTTCGGCCGCGGCCAGACCACCGTCACGCCGCAGTCGAAGGTCAGCGTCGACCAGGGATCGGGCCAGATGTTCCGCTGGCCGGCCGGCGCCAAGCTGCAAACCATCATCGACGTCGTCAACAGCCTGGGCGCCTCGCCCGACGATATCATGGCGATCCTGCAGGCGCTCGACCAGGCCGGCGCGATCGAGGGCGAGCTGGTGGTCATTTAAGGAGCAATGCGCATGAACCCTATCGACAACCGCGGCGCGGCCGCCACCGCCCCGCACGACGACGGCGCCGCCCCGGTGGCCGCCGCCGACCCGGGCTATATCGCCAAGGCCACCAAGGCGGCGCTGCAGTTCGAGGGCTTTTTCATCGCCCACATGCTGCACCAGATGCGCGCCGGCACGCGCGCCATGGCCGGCGAGGACAGCGTTTTCAAGGACCCGGTCAACAGCGACATGCTCGACCTGGCCGACACCCTGGTGGCCGACAAGATGGCCGGCCAGCGCGCCTTCGGCATCGCCGACGCGATTTTGCGGCAGTTGCTGCCGCCGGCGGCGCCGCCGGCCAAGCCCGCCGCCGCCGCCGCCGCGGAAAGTTTGCCGGCGCCGCTTAATCGCCCGGCGTAAACGGTCGCCTGTTACCTTTAACGGAAGTATGGGCCGTACCATGCCGCCAACGCGAAAAATCTTACTCCGAAAGAACATTGCAAAATGGGTATCCTGAATAACGCGCTCAGCGGCTCGCTGGCGGCCCAGGCCGCGGTCAACGCGGCCAGCCAGAACATCGCCAACCTGCAAACCCGCGGCTACACCCGCCAGGGCGTGCTGCTCGGCTCCCTGTCCGGCAACGGCGGCCGGCTCGCGCCGGGCAGCGGCGTCGAGGTGCAAAGCCTGCTGCGTTTCAGCGACGCCTACAAGAACCAACAAATGTGGCGCGCCGCCTCCGACCAGGGCGCGCGCTCGCAAACCCAGCCCTACCTGACGCAACTCGAACGCATCATGGGCGACAACGCCTCGAGCATCAGCAACGGCGTCGACAATTTCTTCCGCGCCCTCAACGCCGCCGGCGCCGACCCGACCTCGACGCCGCTGCGCCAGCAAGTGGTGACGGCCGCCGACGCCATGGCCCAGCATTTCAACAGCATCAACAACGTGATGAACAACCAGTTGCTGTCGGTGCACCAGCAGCGCAGCGCGATCCTGCCGCAGGCCAACACGGCGCTGGCCGGCATCGCCGAGCTGAACGCCAAGATCAGCGCCGCCGGCGCCAGCGGCGCCAACCCCTCGGCGCTGATCGACGCGCGCGACCTGGCCATCGACGGCCTGGCCACGCAAATGGCGCTGGAAGTGGTCGACCAGCCCGACGGCAGCCGCAACGTCTCCCTGCGCAGCGGCGAACCGCTGGTGATCGGCAACATCGCCGGCACCCTGGGCAGCGCGCTGGACGCCAGCGGCACCCAGATCATCAGCCTGCAGTTCACCAACGCCAATTTCAAGGTCGACAACGTCGGCATCGGCGGCCAGATGGGCGGCCTGGGCGCGTTCGAGCGCGACGTGCTGGCGCCGCTGCAACAATCGGTGCGCGATATCGCCAGCGCCGTCTCGGACAAGATCAACGCCCAGCTGGCGCTCGGCCAGACCATGGCCGGCGCGGCCGGCACGCCCTTGTTCGTCTTCGGCGTCAGCGGCGGCGCCGGCATCTTGAAGGTCAGCGCCGGCTTCGGCGCCGGCGACCTGGCGTTTTCCTCCGACGGCACGCCCGGCAACAACAACAACCTGCAATTGCTGATCGACATCAAGAACCAGGCCATCCCGGTGACCTCGATCGGCAACGTGCTGCTGAGCGACGCCGACACCCAGCTGGTCGGCAAGCTGGCCATCGACAGCCAGAAAAACAAGGCGCTGCTGTCGACCGCCGACACGGTGCGCAACCAGGCCGTGGCCGACTGGAACGCCACCAGCGGCGTCAACAAGGACGAGGAAGCGGTCAACCTGTTGGAATTCCAAAACATGTTCCAGGCGAATATGAAAGTTATTTCGGTAGCCAATGAAATGTTCGATGCCACTTTGGCGATGATGCGTTAAGGAGAAGACGATGCGAGTCGCCAGCAACCAATTCCAGTCCACGATCAACAGCGCGGTCCAGATGAACCAGGAGCGCATCACCGCGCTGACCCAGCAGGCGGCGTCGGGGCAGCGCATCCTGCTGCCGTCGGACGATCCGATCGGCAACGTGCAGATTTCGCGCCTGAAGCGCGAGCAATCCATCATCACGCAATACGAGAGTAACATCACCTCCGTCAAGACGCGCCTGCTCAAGAACGAAAACTACCTGTCGAGCATGGTCGCCGACCTCGGCCAGGCGCGCGACCTGCTGGTCACGGCGCCCGACACCAGCAACACCTCGGCCGACCTGAACGCCATGACCTCGTCGCTGACGGCGCTGCGCGACAGTATTTTCTTCACCGCCAACCTGAAGGACCAGGAGGGCCGCTACATGTTCTCCGGCACCGCCACCGACGTCGCGCCGCTGGCGCTGAGCGCCGGCGTGTATTCCTTCGCCGGCAACACGCAGCAGCAAACCGTGGTCGTCGGCAACGGCGTCAACCAGGTCGCCAACGTCGACGTCAGCGACGTCGAGGTGATCCTCAACAAGTTGAACAGCGTCATCAGCACCTTGCAGGCGCCGGGCGTCAACGTCAACGATCCGGCGGTGCGGCTGACGCTGGCGGCCGGGCTGGACGGCACCGACGACGCGATGGGCCTGCTCTCGGGCCGCATCGCCACGTTCGGCGGCGCGCAAAACATCCTCAGCACGCTGCTCGACAACCACGGCAACGTGTCGCTGTCGAACAAGATGGCGCTGACGGACCTGGAAAGCACCGATCTGGCCGAGACGATGACGGAGTTGAACGGCTACCAACTGGCGCTGCAGGCGACCTATAAGGCCTACGCCAAGGTCGGTAGCCTGTCCCTGTTCGACGTCATCTGAACATCATGCACATCGCGCAATCGAACCCCACCCCGGGCGTCGGCAGCGGCGCCAGCCGCGGCGTCGACGAGGCCGCGGTCAAGCTCAACGGCGCCAAGGCTGCGCCCAAGGCGGCCGCCGAGCCGGGCGCCGCGCCGCCCGCCCGGGCGGCGCCGCTGCGCCGCGGCCTGAGCAACTGGGACCACCAGTTGCAGGGCGAAATCTCCAGCGCCCAGCAGGCGCTCGACTTCCTCGAACAAAGCACCAGCCAGTTGCAGGCGCTGAAAAGCGAACTGGCCGCCAAGCTGGCGGCGCACCTGGGCCGCGACGGCCAGGTCGAGGCGCGCGTGCGCCAGTTCAACAACACCTGGCGCGCGCGCCAGAGCGCCTCCGGCGGCACCCTGAACAGCCAGCTCAACTACAGCAGCCCGGCGCCCGCCGTGCAAAACTTCAGCGTGCGCGGCCTGAACATGGCGGCGCTGCAAAACGGCCCGCGCGAAGTGCTGGCCTTTTCCATCGGCGGCGCCAGCCAGGCGCTGCGCTCGGTAAACATCGAACCGGGCATGAGCGAAGCCGAGATCGTGATGCGCTTCGACCAGGCGCTGGCGCCGTCGAACATCCGCGTGAGCGCCGGCAGCGAGGGCGCGCTGGTGTTCAGCACGCCCGAGGCGGCCTGGCCGGGCGTGCGCGACAGCCTGGCCGTGCGCGGCAGCGGGATCCGCTACCCGACCGGACAAATGAGCCGGGTCAAGGCCGACGAAGAGCCGCCGCTGATCGCGCCGGAAGGCTGGAGCACCGCCGACACCGAGGCGCTGCGCCAGACGCTGCACCAGGTGGTGCAGGCGCTGGCCCACATGCAGCAGGCGCGCGACTCGGTCAGCCTGGCGCTGTCGCTGGCCTCGTCGCGGGTGGAAACGGCGCAGCCGGTCGAGCTGGCCGGCATCGACCAGATGGCGCAAAACTTCACCAGCACCGCCAACGACCCGGGCTACGGCTCGCTACTGGCGATCACCTCGGCGCTGGTGGGCATCAGCCGCGAACGCGTGCTGTCCCTGCTCGGCCTGCGCTGACGCGGCCGGCGGCGTCAAGGCCGCGCCGCCCTGGCCATCGCCGCCACCTGTTCGGCCGGCAGCGCGGCGGCAAACACATAACCCTGCGCGTAGTCGCACCCCGCCGCCAGCAGTAAATCGCGCTGCTCCAGCGTCTCCACCCCTTCCGCCACCACTTCCAGCCCCAGCTTGTGGGCCATCGCGATGATCGCCTCGCACAGCGCCAGGTCGCTGGAGCCGGCCTTGAGCTGGCTGACCAGCGAGGGGTCGAGCTTCAGGCAGTCGATGTCGAACTTGCGCAGGCACGACAGTGAAAAATAGCCGCTGCCGAAGTCGTCCAGCGCCAGCTGCAAGCCCATCGCGCGGAACTGCCGCAGGCGCTCGACGACCTGGCGCGCCTCGTCGGCCAGCACGCCCTCGGTGATGTCGATGACGATCGCCCGCGGCGGCAGGCCCTGCTCGCCCAGGTAGTCGAGCCAGCCCTGGTAAAACGTGGCGTCGCAGCGAAATTCCAGCGGCGACTTGTTGACGCTGACCTGGAACGCCGGGTCCAGCTCGGTCTGCCAAATTTTGACCTGCCGCACCGCTTGGCGGAACACCCAGTCGCCGATCTCGACGGTCAGGCCGGCCGATTCGGCGAAGGGCAGGAATTCAGCCGGGCCGAGCAGGCCACGCAGCGGGTGGCGCCAGCGCAGCAGCGCCTCGGCGCGGCGGATGGCGCCGTCGCGCAGGCCGACGATGGGCTGGTAGTGGATCTCGAACTGCTGCGCCGCCAGCGCGGCGCGCAGGTCGAGCACGGTTTGCAGGCGCAGTTGCGCCGCCGCTTGCAGGTCGGCGGTGAAGTAGCTGTAGCGGTTGCGCCCGGCGTTCTTGGCCGCGTACATGGCCTGGTCGGCGTGGCGTATCAACTCCTCGATATCCGGCGCGTCGGTCGGATACAGCGCGATGCCGATGCTGGCCGACACCAGCGCCGACTCGCCGTTGAGCTCGAACGGCAGCGCCAGCCGGTTGACCATCTGCTGGGCCACCCGTTCCACGCCGGCGAGTTGCTCGAAGCCGGCCAGGATCACCGTAAACTCGTCGCCGCCCAGGCGCGCCACGGTGTCGGTGGCGCGCACGCACTCGACGATGCGGCGCGCGGCGCCGGCCAGCAACAGGTCGCCGCGGTCGTGGCCGAGGCGGTCGTTGACCTCCTTGAAATTGTCCAGGTCGATAAACAGCAGCGCCACGAAGCGGCCCTGGCGGCCGGCCTTCTTCACCTCGTTTTTCAAGCGGTCGAGGAACATGTGGCGGTTCGGCAGCGCCGTCAACTCGTCGAAATTGGCTTGCTGCCAGATGCGCGCCGACGACTCCTTGCGCTCGGTGATGTCGGTCACCAGCGCCAGCGCGCCCAGATAGGCGCCCTCGCCGTCGAAGATCGGGTTGGTCGCCAGCGTGGCCCACAGTTCGGCGCCGTCGCGGCGGATGAACTTGAATTCGTGGCGCTCGGCGATACCCTGCTGGCGCCGCGCGATATTGCGTTCGAGCATGGCGCGGCCCTCGTCGTCCATGAAGGCCACCAGCGGCTTGTCGAGCATGTCCTCGATACGGTAGCGCAGCATCTGCGCCATCTTCGGATTCACAAAGCTGGTGCGGGCCGAGGCGTCGATCTCCCAGATGCCCTCCTCGGCGCTGTGGACGATGCGCCGGAAGCGCTCCTCGCTGCGTTCGAGCGCGGCCAGCTTGCCCTCGGCCAGCTCGAGCACCACGCGGAAGGCCTGGCCGCTGCCGTCGGCGCTGGCCAGCAGCGTCACGGCGACGCCCTGGTCGTGGCGCCCGCGTTTGAGTTGCAGCTGTATGCGTTCGGGCTGGCTGCTGTTGAGGGCGAGATGCACGAAACTGTCGAAGTCGGGCAGGAAGGGCTCGCCGACGAAATGGCGGAAATGGTACTTGGCGGCGTGGTCGCGGGGCACGCCGAGCAGGTCGGCGCCGACCAGGTTGACCTGCAGGATCGCGGTGTCGAAGGCCAGCACGAAATAGCCGACCGGCGCCAGCAGATAGATGTCGTTGAAATAGGCTTGTTCGCGCTCGAAGCGCAGCCGCTCGGGGCTCAGCACGGCGTCGTCGAAGGCGTCCGGCGGCCCCCCGTACTCGGGCGTGCCGCCCATCGCGGCGATCACGGCGTGGTGCGGATGGAACGCCGGCGGCGCCTGCTGGTCTCTGTCCATATCGTTCCTCCGCGCACAAACCGATGGGATCGCAGCGCCGTCGACGCGCCCGCTGATGGCTATCATGACACTGTAAGCTGGAGCATGCAAGCAAGGAAACTCCGGGCAAACCGGAGCCGATTCTTATGCCGCGAGGCAATCATAAAGGATGGCGGGCGGCGGCGCCAGTGGTGCCGGGCTGACCCAGCGCAAAGATCGGGCGCCGCTCAGCGGCCAACGCCGATGGAACGGCGTTTCGCGCCGAACCGGTGGCCGACCACCAGCGTGGTGCTCGCCACCAGGCTGCTCAGGCCGAAGATCAGTTGGATCAGCTTATCGTCCGGCAAAATCCACAGCGACGTGCCGGGCGCCTCGGTGCGGGTGGCGGCGCTGATCAGCGGCGCCACCCACTCGGCGTCGGCGGTCACGTCGAGGACGACGGCGCCGTCGGCGCTGGTCTGCATGAAAATGTCGCCGCCCTCGGCCAGCGTGAAGCAGACGCCGTAGCCGCTCTCGTTCGGGCGTATGTTTTCCTGCAAGCTGCGGTTGTGTTCCTCGATCCACAGCTCGACGTCGTACGCCGACTCCAGGGGCTGCCACGGGCAGGGGCGAAAGCGTGGCCGCTCCGCCGTTGAATCGCTGTCGTTCTCTGTGACGCCTTGCATGATGATCCTGAATCTGGTTGCGATGGCCTGCTGCGGCCAGCCAAGACGATATTATCCCCTGTTCGCCGGCAACGTGGCGAAATAACCGCCGCGCGATGGAACGGCGCCGCGCCGCGCCGGTCAAATAGGAATATAAGGGAGCCAAGCGCCATGCGAAAAAAAGACATCCGCTATCGACCCGGCCACGCTGGATACGTGTCGGAATTCACCCGCTTTATCGACGACTTCATCGACGGGCATCCGGAAGTGCAACAGAGCCAACGGCACGGCTGGTACATCTACTGGGACCACAACATCGACTTGAGCGAGCTGGAGCGGCAAAAGCGCGACAACGTCCCGGCCAAGCCGTATTCCTACGACTAGCACGCCGCTGGCGCCACCGGTCGGCTTATCCACGCCGCGCAAGGGATTGCGGGCTAAGCTAAGCCGGCCTAGGAAAATTGCACTAAGGCGCAGAGCGGGGATGCGCCCCCTGGTTTTGGCCGCCTAGCCCTTCCACGTCCGCGCCAAGCCGGTGTCGGCGTGAATCCAGCCGCCCCTGGCACCGGCGCGGTAATAAAACCCGACCCCGCCCTTGCGGAAGCTTTTCACCAGCGAGCCCAACACTTCGGCGTTCAAATTCGGGATACGGATATCGGCGGCGCGCCCCGAGATGTGCAGCGACTGGCGCGCGGCCGGCACGCCGGCCTCGATCAGGCGCTTGTTCGAATTCGGCGTGCGGTAGCCGGACAGGATCTCCAGCGGATGCTCGATGCCGTAACGCGCCACGAAGGCCTGCGTGCCCCACAACGTTTCCAGCAATTTCGGATCGATGGGCGCGGTTTCCTTGCCGTTCACGTCGCGCAGCAAATGGCACAACTGTTGGTAGGCGGAGTCGATGACCTCGCCGTCTTTCCAGTACAGCAATTTGGCGTGTTCGTTGCTGGCCGGGCGCGTCACTTCCAGCACCCGCGGCCGCAACCAGAATTCCAGGTCCAAGGCCTGGGCGTCGAAAATATCCGGCGGCGGCTCCATCTCGGCGGCGCCGCCCTGGCTCGGCGCGACGGCGGAGCGGGCCGCGCCGGAGGCCGGCTTGGCGGCCGCGGCCAGCGCTTTCGGACGCCCGCTTGCCACCGGCGCCGGCGTTACCGTGCGGGCGGCGCAGCCGATCATCGGACTGGTGATAACGCCCAGGGCCGCCACGCCCATCCCCTGTTGAAGAAAATCTCTACGCGATGCCATATTCTACCCATTGAAACAAGGTGTTTACTATAGCGCATAGCAGGGGGAAACAAAAAGCCCGCAGGCAATCGCGCGGGCTGACGACGGCGTGCGCGGCCGCTCTTCAGGCCGGCGCCAGCAGTTCCAGCGCGCCGGGCCGCAGCAGCGGCGCCGGCGTATCCAGCAAATAACCCTGCGCCAGCACCGGCAAGCCGGCCGCCTCGCCGATCCGCAGCAGCGTCTCGAACTCCTTGCGCGACTCCAGCCGCTTGAAAACCACCTTGACGCGCGCCGCGTCACACACCTTCAGCAGGTCGACGACCGCGGCCTCGTCGGCGAGATCGCGGGAGTCGAGCTTGAAGGCGTCGGGACGCAGCCGCTCGAGCAGGGCGGCGGCCTCGCGCGGACCGCTGGCGTTGACGGCGAAACGGAAGCCGTTGCGGCGATAATTGTCGGCGACATAATTCAGCAACCAGCCCTGGTTCGGCGTCACCGCCGGCAACTGCAAGACGATACGGTCGATCGGCAAGCCCAGCGCGTCGAGGATGCGCTGGAAGGCGTAGCCGTGGTTGCTGCTGACGGCGCTCAACAGGCGATCGTGCACGTTCAGGTACAAGTCGGCCTGCTGGGCGTCTTGCTGGCGGAAGAAATTAATCGCGTGCAGCATCCGGCACAGGCGGTCGAGTTCGACCGACTCGTCGTCGCTGGCGGCGTGGTCCAGCAGCTTCCACAACGATAGCCCGGCGTCGGCCGCCGACACGCTGCGCGCCAGCCCCTCGAAGCCGATCACCGCGCCGGAGTCGAGTTGGCGCAGCGGCTGGAACGCGCTGGTCATCGTGCAATTGAAAAAACGCCCCTGCGCCCTGCCCTCGGCATCAAGGCGGACGCTGGTGGCCGGCTGGCTCGGATCGGACAGGCGGGCAAGATAGTGTTTCAAGACGGGGAACGGCATCACACTCCTTCGCATGGCGGCGCCCGGGATCACCGCCGGCGCCAAAGCATGCAGGATAGGCCGGCAAGCCACAAAGCAACACGAATCGTTTCAGCGTTGCTTATGCGCGCGGCGCATAAGGGCGCCCCGCATATGCATATAAAAAAACATTCCTTCACGCCGGCAGCGGCGCCGCTTACTCTCAAGCTTGGCACCAGTAAACTCGACACGGACAGGAACGCACATGTGCCAGCTACTCGCAATGAACAGCAGCAAACCGGCCGCACTGGGATTCTCCTTCGAGGGTTTCGCCGAACGCGGCGGCCGCACCGGCGAGCACAAGGACGGCTGGGGCATCGCCTTCCACTGCGGCGACGGCTGCCAGCTCTACACCGACGAGCTGGCGTCGATCGACTCGCCGCTGGCGGCGTCGATCAAGCAACACCCGGTCAAGGCCAGGAACATCGTCGCGCATATCCGCAAGGCCACCCAGGGCCGCGTCGCGCTGGAAAACACCCACCCGTTCACCCGCGACCTGTGGGGCGCGACCTGGTCGTTCGCCCACAACGGCGACCTCAAGGCCTGGCAGGCGCCGGCCGACGCCGAGTACCGCGCCGCCGGCGAAACCGACAGCGAGCGCGCCTTCTGCCACCTGCTGGCAAGCCTGCGCCAACGTTTCCCGTACGGCCGGCCGGCGCGCGCCGCCCTGTTCGCCGCCATTGACGCGCTGAGCGCGCCGATCGCCCAACACGGCACCTTCAACTTCCTGCTGTGCGACGGCGAAACCCTGTTCGCCCGCTGCTCGACCTCGCTGCACTATGTCGAGCGCGCCTATCCGTTCGCCCGGGCGACGCTGATCGACTGCGACCTGAGCATCGACTTCCGCCGCCACAACCACTTGGACGACCGCATCGCCGTCATCGCCACCGAACCGCTGACCTCGAACGAGCAATGGACCGCGTTCGCGCCGGGCGAGTTGAAAATGTTCAGCGGGGGAAAAGTGCTGGCGCCGGGGGCGGACGGCGCCGCGGCGCGCACGCCGCAATGGCGCATTTGCTGATGCGCGGCCGGAACCGGCCGCCCGCCTAGCCAATCAGACGTTATTGCAATTACAAAAACGCTTGCGTTTCGCGTCGACGCCGGCCGCGCCGGCGTCGAGTTGCTTCCAGAAAAATATCGTTTCCACGCCATAGGACGACTTGACGCTGCCGCCGGCGCTATACCCTTGGCCCGCGTAAAAGGACTCGGCGGTGGCGGTGCTGTGCAACTGCAGCGCCTTGATGCCCCACTCCCTGGCCTGCGCTTCTGTGCGCGCGAGCAAGGCCCGGCCGACGCCCTGGCGCCGCGCCTCGGGCAACAAATAGCACAGCGCCAACTTGCCGGCGCGCGTCAACAGGGCCACGCCGACGACCGCGCCGGACTCGACCGCGACGAGCGAAAAATTGGTTGGCGACGCGAACCAGCCGGCCACCATCTGCGGCGTTTTGTTGCCCAGCCAAGCCTCGAGGATGGCCGGATCGTCCTGATGATCCAGGCGGCAGCATTCGGTAATCGAGCGGCGCAAGACACCGCACGCCTCGAACGCGTCAGTCGACGTTGCAATACGAATTTCAAGACTCATGTGCACTCACAAAATAATACCAATAGCGAAATCAAGCCGACATGGACTCCCAAACTGCCCCTCAATACGCACTTTCGACTATACACCAAGCAGCAAAAACCGTGCTTTCACGCGAACGCTGCAGCACACAGCCTAGCGTCGGCGCGGCCTTTTTCCCACGAATCATTTCAAAAAAACATATGCGTTTTCGGCGCGCCCGGCGACCCGCACGGCAAGCTATGCGTCAGGCACATCTAAGCATATTACGAAAAGTTCTTGGCTTTTTCGGGGCGGATTTTAGACTATGACCGTCTGTCTTCACAATATGAGTTGATTATGACCATCAAATTTGCCTCCTTAAAACTTGCCGCCCAGCCGCGCCGCTGGTTCCTCGCCGCCGCCGTCGCGGCCCTGGCGCTGCCGTTGAGCCCCGCGCTGGCGGCCGAACCGGCGCTGCTGAACGTCTCCTACGACGTCATGCGCGAACTGTTTAAGGAAATCAACCCGGCCTTCATCGCCGAGTGGAAAAAGAACACAGGCGAAACGGTCAGCGTCAACCAGTCGCACGGCGGCTCCAGCAAGCAGGCGCGCTCGGTCGCCGACGGCCTGGAGGCGTCGGTGGTGACGATGAACCAGGCCAACGACATCGACCTGCTGGTCGAGCGCGGCCTGGTCGCGCCGGACTGGGCCAAGCGCTTCCCGAACAACGCCGCGCCGTTCTATTCGACCATGGTGTACCTGGTACGCAAGGGCAATCCGAAGCAGATCAAGAACTGGGACGACCTGGCCAAGCCCGGCGTCAAGGTGGTGGTGCCCAATCCGAAAACCTCGGGCAACGGCCGCTACACCTATCTGGCGGCCTGGGGCCATGTGATCAAGCAAGGCGGCAGCGAGGCGCAGGCGCGCGAGCTGGTCGGCAAGCTGTTCAAAAACGTGCCGGTGCTCGACACCGGCGGGCGCGCGGCCACCACCACCTTCACGCAGCGCGAGATCGGCGACGTGCTGGTGACGTTTGAAAACGAGGTGCAACTGGTGCGCACCGAGTTCGGCGATAACTTCGAGGTGGTCTACCCGCCGGCCTCGATCCTGGCCGAATCGCCGGTGGCCGTGGTCGACAAGGTCGTCGACCGGCGCGGCATCCGCAAGCAGGCCACGGCCTACCTGCAATACCTGTACTCCGAGCCGGGCCAGGAAATCGCCGCCAAGCACTTCCTGCGGCCGCGCTCGCCGGCGGTGGCCAAGAAGTACGCCGCCACCTTCAAGCCGATCAAGCTGTTCACCGTCGACGAGGTCTTCGGCGGTTGGCAGCAGGCGCAAAAGAAGCACTTCGACGATGGCGGCGAATTCGACAAGATCTACCAGAGCAAGTAAGCGCCAGGGGGGCCCGGCGCACACGACAAAAAAACCGGGGCCGCGCCCCGGTTTTTTCATGTGCGCATATGACGCATATGAATATGCGAATCGCTTCGTTCCCAAAACAGCGGCGCGACGTTAATCTGAACTCAAGCGCCATAGCGTGATCAGCCCCCTCACTCAAGAATAGGAAACACGATGGCCATTTCAGAAATCAATGTACGCAATCAGTTCAGGGGCAAGATCAAGGAAATCATCTTGGGTTCGGTGGTCTCGGAAGTCGACGTCGAAACCGAGCACGGCATCGTCACCTCGGTCATCACCACGCGCTCGATCAAGGACCTGGACCTGAAGGTCGGCAGCGAAGTCATCGCCCTGGTCAAATCAACGGAGGTATCGATCGCCAAGATCCAGTAATGGCCCCCGCCCCGCCCCTCCGCCACCCAACACCAGCCCTGCCAGCGCGCAGGGCTTTTTTTCGTCGACGCCGCGCCCATCTATTCCAACAATTAGCAACTTATTAACTGAAATTAAGCGGAGATGACGACCCCGCGACGTAAAAACAGGCAGAAAATTCCTGAAAAACATGGTCTACATCAAGGTTTAATGGTATGGTCTATTCTTGGCAAGAATATTGCCGCAGACCCACAAAATATTAGCGTGGCACCCTCTTCTGGTGCCCCACCCTGTCCCAGCCCATAAAAAGCCCATGTTTAAAAAAATTATCGCAGTTGTACTGGCGTCGCTGACGTCCGTCGCCCTCGCCGTTCCGCTCGGTTCGCAATCCGTGCTGGTGGTGGAAGACGGCACCGGCAAGATCCTGGTGGAGAAAAACTCCAACGTCGTCGTGCCGATCGCCTCGCTCACCAAGCTGATGACCGCCATGGTCGTGCTCGATTCGAAACCCGACATGAACGCCCCGATCAGCATCGACAAGAACGACGTCGACATGCTCAAGCACAGCACGTCGCGCGTGCCGGTCGGCGCCACCCTGAGCCGCCAGGACATGCTGCAACTGGCGCTCATGTCGTCCGACAACCGCGCGGCGGCCGCGCTGGGCCGCACCTACCCGGGCGGCCCGACCGCGTTCGCCCTCGCCGTCAACGCCAAGATCAAGGCGCTGGGCATGACCCAGACCGTGATCGAGGAGCCGACCGGCCTGTCGCCGAACAACCGCTCGACCGCCGCCGACCTGATCAAGATGGCCGTGGCCGCCTCCACCTACGCCGACATCCGCCGCATCACCACCGATTCCGAGGACGTCATCAACATCAACGGCCGCCAGGTCCAGTACCACAACTCGAACCGCCTGGTCGGCGCCAAAGGCTGGGAAATCGGGCTGTCGAAAACCGGCTACACGGAAGAAGCCGGCCGCTGCCTGATCATGCGCTTCAAATCGGCCGGCAGGAACGCCACGCTGGTGCTGCTCAACGCCCGCGCCAATTCGGCCCGCGTGATGGACGCGCTGAACATCCGCCGCTTCATCGCCGGCGACGAAGCCGAGCCGAAGGTGATGAAGGTCTCGCTGCGCAAGCAACGCCTGATCTCGGCCGGCGGCAGCGCCAAGCCGGTGGTGCTGAAGGCGTCGCCGCGCAAGAAAACGCGCATCGCCAAGGCGCCAAGCCGCCGCGTTCACCGCGTCGCCCACTAGGCGGGGCCTGGTTAGCGGGCCGGCAACGCTGAAACACACCAAAGGCAAAGTGCCGGGACGCCCTTGTTTTTTTAGCGTCGCCGAACGCTTTACGCCGCCACCGCTTTGATGACGTAGACGCAGCGCCGCTGGCCCGCCAGCAGGTGCTCGCTGCGCGCGACCGTGCAGCCGGCGCCGAGCACACGCTGGAATACGTTGAGTTCGGAGCGGCAAAAATTCTGGCACTCGCGCGCCGCCGCGCAAATCGGACAGTGGTTTTCGACCAGTAGCACGCTGCCGTCGGCCTGCGGCTCGGCGTTGGCCAGGTAGCCCTCGGCGTCGCGCGCCCGGGCCAGCGCCGCCACGCGCGCCGGCAAGGCGGCGTGCGCGTCAACGCTGGCGCGGTAGTGCGCTTCGCTGCTGCGCTCGCGCGCGACGATCAGCCGCTCCAGCCCCTCCTCGCCGAACAGTTCGCGCGCCTGCACGATCAATTGCAGCGTCAGCTCGGCGTGGCGGTCGGGGAAGCGCGCGTGGCCGGCGTCGCTCAACATCCAGCGCCGCGACGGCCGGCCCACCTTGTCGGCCACTTCCTCGAAGCCGACCAGGCCCTTTTCCCCGGCCGCCTCGAGCTGGCGCCGCGCGCCCATCGACGTCAGTTCCAGCAATTGCGCCAGTTGCTGCGCGGTTTGCGGGCCGCGCGTCTTGAGCAGGTACAGCATGCGTTCGGCGGTGTTCATGGCGCCACCCCGCCCACCGCCGCCGGCGCCACCCGCCAGCCCAGCATGCGCCAGCCGGCCCAGGCGCTCAGCGCCGCCCCCAGCAGCAGGATCAGGCGCGTGTCGATCAGCGTCAGCACGGCGCCGATCAAGGCCATCAAAATATTCGCCACGCAGAACGTCGTCGACAGCAAGCCCATCACCGCGCCCTGGCCGTAGCCGCCGAAGCGTTCGGCGCACCAGCCCTGCACCACCGAGTTGTAGAGCGCGTTCGGGATGCCGAACAGGGCGATCGCCAGCAGCCCGATCCAGACGTTGCCGACCGCCACCAGCGCCACCGCCAGCGCGCCGCCGAAGGCGAAGCGGGCCGCGCGGCGCAGCGGTTCGGCCGCGCTCGGGCCGCCGCCGAACAGCGACGCCAGCGTCATCAGGCCGCACAGCGCCATGTTGACCCAGGCGATGCCGCGGCTGTCGTAGCGCGCCACCTCCACCAGCCACAGCGGGTAAAACTCGTAGAACGCGGTGACGCCGCAGGTGTAGGCCAGTTGCACGCCGAACAACTTGCGCAGCTCCGTGTGGCGCAGCAGGTTCAGCGAGTGGCGCTCGCGCGCCACCTGCCACCACGACGTCGTCGCCAGCGACGACGCCTCGCGCGGCAGCGCCACCAGCACCAGCAGCGCCGCCAGCAACAGCGCGCCGACAGCGATCCAGAACGGCGTCGTCAAGCCCCAGTCCAGCGTAAAGCCGGCCAGTAGCGGGCCGACCAGCCAGCCCATATAGAAGGCGCCGTTCAGCCACGACATTGCGCGCAGCCGCAGCGGTCCCTGCAGGCGGTCGGCCAGGAGGGCGCGCGCCACCGAGCCGTTGCCTTCGAGCAGACCCGTCACGAAGCGCGCGACGATGAACAAGGGATACGATTGCAGCATCAGCGCCAGCGCCGTGATGGCGTGGCCGGCGGCGGCGCCAAACGCCGTGACCAGCAGCACGGGACCGCGGCCGTAACGGTCCGACAGCGGCCCCAGCAGCGCCGAACCGATCAGCAGGCCGAGCGGGTTGATCATCAGCGCCAGGCCAAACAGGAACTTCGGTGGCAGCCCGAGGAAATGATTGAAGTCGTTGGCGGCGCCGGCGGCGAACAGCGGCGGCAGGATAGGGAACGGCAGCGATGCCCCGGTCGTCGACAGCAGGGCCAGCAGGCAGGCGGCGGTAATCAACAGCGCGGTTTTCATGGACATCTTCAAGAGTCGGGATAGCCACGAATATACCGATGAGTGTTGATTAAGTAAACTAAGATGTTTACTTAATCCAACGAGGGATCCTGTGGCGGGCCGGCGCGGCGCTACCTGCCGCCCGGGCGATTGGTCAGGAACACCCCGACGATGGCCATGGCGCCGCCCACCAGCATCGATACCAGCACCGGCTCGTCGAGCAAGACGGCGGCCAGCGCGATGCCGAACACCGGCACCAGATTGTTGAACACGGCCGTGCGCGACGGTCCGATCGCCTTCACGCCCTCGTAGTACCAGACAAAACCCAGTACCGTGCCGAACACGCCGAGATAGGCGATCGATGCCCACGCCCGCCAGCCCAGCGCCGACCAGGCGATCGACGAGAACTCCAGCGCGGCGCCGCCGGCCAGCAGCGCCAGCCCCCACATCGCGGCATAAGTGGTGGCGGCGATCGGCGTCAGCCCCTTCAAGGCCGAGCGGCCGATCATCGTGTAGGCGGCCCAGCTGCAAATGGCGCAGAACATCAGCAACTCCCCCGCCCCGATCGACTGGCCCAGGTCGTCCAGGGCGCCGAGCGGGTCGCCGCGGGTGATGACGACGGCGGTGCCGGCGAAGGCCACCGCGATGCCCAGCCATTTGATGCCGCCCAGGCGTTCGCGCAACAGCCAGGCCGAGGCCAGCGCCGTCACGATCGGATTCAGCGCCACGAACAACGCGGTGCGGCCGGCCGGCATGCGCGCCAGCGCCGCCAGAAAACACAGGTTGTACAGGAAGATGCCGGTGAAGCCGAGCGCCGCCGTCGTCGCCAGCTGGGTCTTGTTCAGGCGCGGCAGGCCGCCCTCGACCTTCCAGGCCAGCAGCAACAGCAGCGCCACCGCCACCGCGAAACGCCCGGTGGCCGCCGTCATCGCCGGCAGCGCCTGGGCCACCACGCGCCCGGCGATGAAGGTGCCGCCCCAGAACAGCGCCACCAGCACCAGCTTGATGTAGACCAGCGCGGCGGTCGGCGCGGCGGCGGCGCGCTGGCTGGGCGGCGGGAACGCCGATGCGGCGGTGGCGGTGGCGGTGGCGGTGGCGGTGGCGGTGGCGGTGGCGGGCGAGGCGGGTGTCGGCATACGGTATCCTGGACGGTGCTGCTGGCTTGCGCGGGGAGTCGCGTCGCTATATATTAATGCTAATCCCAACTCATAGAAAAATGAGCGAAAGCTCATACCCCCCCCATGACTTTTACCCAACTGGAAATCTTCGCGCTGGTCGCGGAACTGCGCGGCTTCACCGCCGCCGCCGCCAAGCTGTCGATCAGCCAGTCGGCGGTGTCGCACGCGCTCAAGGGGCTCGAACGCGAACTCGGCGTCGAACTGCTGGTGCGCCACCAAGCCAGCGTCGAACTCACCGACATCGGCCGCCAACTGCTGCTGCGGGCGCGCGAAATCCTCGGCCTGTCCGAGGCCATGCGCCAGGAAGTGGCCGACGCGCGCGGCCAGCGCCGCGGCTCGCTGCGCATCGGCTCGTTCGGACCGACCTCCTCGCTCAAACTGCTGCCGGCCATCCTCGACGAATACCAGCGCCGCTACCCCGGCATCGAAGTGCGGGTCGACGAGGGCGGCGACGACGAAGTGACCCAGTGGATACTCGAGCGGCGCGTCGACGTCGGCTTCGTCGTCCTGCCGCAGGAACGCTTCCACACCGTCGCGCTGGCGCAGGACCAACTGGTGGCGTTGCTGCCGCGTACGCACCCGTTGGCGACCCGGCCCTCGGTCGCGCTGGCGCGGCTGTGCGACGCGCCCTTCATCATGTCCGAGGCCGGCTGCGCCGCGTTGATCGAACCCTTGTTCACGGCGGCCGGCCTGGCGCCGCAGGTGCGCTACCGGATCGCCCAGGTCATCACCATCCTCGGCATGGTCGAGCGCGGCATCGGCGTGAGCATCGTGGCCGAACTGGCGCTGCCGGACCGGCTGGCGGGCAACTACCCCGGCCTGGTCAAGGTGCCGCTCGACCCGCCCGCCACGCGCCGGGTCGGACTGGCGGTGCGCGACCGGCGCCAAAACAGCCCCGCCACCATCGCCTTCCTCGACGTCGCCAAGGAAGTGGCGCCCACGCTCGTGTTCGCGTCCCGCCGTTAAGTGAGCCGGCCGGCAGCGCTTAAAACATAGCAAAGGCCCTCGGGGTCCGCCCCCGGTTTGCGTCGTTGGTTTTGGTTAACTTTAATGTCGATTTGCCAGCGCCAACGTGTGCCACCGAACGGATGCCGTAGCCGTACTCCAGCAAAATGGATTCATCAACCAAACAGGAGTACGACCATGAACCGCCCCGCCTTCACCACCACACTTTTTTTGAGCTGCATGATGGCCGCATCGGCCGCAATGGCCGGCTCCGAGATCGTTAAATGCGTAGACGTGGCCGGCCATGTCGTCTTGACCGACCAACCATGCCAGGGCGGCACGCAAATCGCATTGACGCCGGCGGCGGCGCCGGTCGAGGCCGCGGCGGAGGCGCCAGTCGCGCCGGCCAGCGCGGTCAGAACGGTAACGCTGGAGCGCTTCGCCGCCACCACCCAAGGGCGCCCGCGCGTCGTATTGGCCAAGCGCGCCGCCATGCCAACGATGTCGGCGGACGCGGCGACACTGCGCGCCGCCCGCCTGAACATGCAGGCGTCGGACCATGCGTCGTCGCTGATGCGCCAGCAGCGCCTGGCCGGCCTCAACTAAACGTCTTCCGGGGCGCTTTTCTAGTTCGGACTTTGCTCGCACTTCGGCCAGGCCGAGAAGGCAAGCAAATACAGCGCGATCAGATTCACGCCCGGCACCATGGCCAGTAGCGCCCACCAGGACGGATACCCAGCCTTCGGCAGTATGCGTGAAAACAGCAGCGCCGGCACCACCAGCGCCAGCATGAACAGTAGCCAGTACTTCATTGGAAACATGCCCATGGCTTAGCCCCCCGGCGACGACAGACGCCGCCGCGCCGCCGCCGGCCATTCGGCGAACGCCAGGATACCGGCGACGACCAGCAAACCGAGCACCGGAACAATGGCAACGAGCGCCAAAGCCGGAGGAAAGCCGGCGCGCCCGCAGATTTTCCACAGCGGAAGCACCAACAACGCTAAAGCTAACAACGCACCCATGTCACCTCCCTAAGTTGCATTCTCTATCAATGCGAGCGATGCCGCGATACCGCGGCGGCAGCCTCGGCTGTGCCAAATCCATAGTATAGACCTCCTATTCATCGACATATCGGGGCGACCCGGCATAAAAAAAGGGCGGGACCGGTTCTCCACCGACCCCGCCCTTCGCATCGCCTAAGGCCGCTTAACTACCGATGCGGCCGCCGTCGTTCTTGGTAATGACAATAGTGGCCGAACGCGGACGCTTGCCGGCGCCATAGCCGGCGTTGCTCGGCCACAAGCTGCTGTACTTCGTCGTATCGCCGATGTTGGCCTGGCTGGTTCCTTCGCCCGGATGCTGGATATTGATGAACAGCGCCTTGCCGTCCGGCGTTTCGCAAATGCCGGTGATTTCGCTGTCGACCGGGCCGACCAGGAAACGCTTCAGCGTATCGGTGCTCGGCGCCTTGCCGACGTAGGTATCGACCAGCAGCGGCGCGCCGGCGGTGGTCGGGTAGCTCAGCGACACTTTCTTGCCGTCGCCGACCTGGCCGGGCAAACCCGCCAACATCATGCAGTTGGTCACGTCGGTATAGGCGCCGTCGTCGGTCTGGATCCAGATGATGCCGGTCGACGGGCTGAACGCCAGGCCGTCCGGGCTGGAGAAGTCCTGGTCCGAGGTCAGGCTCGACAGGTTGACCTTGTCGGCGGCGGCGCCCGACTCGGCGCCAAACAGATACACGTCCCATGTGAACGCCAGGGCGGTGGCGCCGGCGGCGCCTTCCTTGACGCGCAGAATGTGACCGTTCGGATTGCCTTTTTGCTCGCTACTCCCCTTCAAATCGGTGTAGGCGCGCGGATTGGCGCTGTCCGGCACCAGTTGCGAGGAACCGCTGGCGTTGACGTTGCGGTTGCTGTTGTTGGTCAACGAGAAATACACTTCGCCGTTGGCCGGATTCACCGAGCACCACTCCGGACGGTCCATCTTGGTGGCGCCGACGGCGTCGCCGGCAAGGCGGGCGTTGACCAGCACGTCGGCCTGGTCGGCGAAGGCGTAACCGGCGTAGGCGGCGATCTTCGGATTGCCGATCGCCAGTTCGATCCACGAACCGCTGCCGTCGGCGGCGAACTTGGCCACGTACAGCTTGCCGGAATCGAGGTACTTGTCGCCGGTTGCCAGCAGGTCCGACGGGGTCGCGTCGGCCGCGTTCCACACCGCGCCCGACACATACTTGTAGATGTATTCGTTGCGCGAGTCGTCGCCCATGTAGACCGCCAGCGGCTGGCCCGCGACCAGCTTGCCGAAGGCCGCGCTTTCGTGCGCGTAACGGCCCAGCGCGGTGCGCTTCTTGGCGGCCTTGGTCTTGTTGTACGGATCGGCTTCGAGGATGTAACCCATGCCGTTCATTTCGTTGCGGTAGTCGTCGCTGCCGTTGCTCGACGCGCCCAGCTTGCCGATGTTCCAGCGCGCGTACTTGTCGTCGGCGCCGCCGCTTTCCCAGCCGTGGCGCGAGGACGCGCCCTGGTTGCGGCCGTAGCGCTTGAGCGAGGCCACGCTCTTATCGTTGCCGCGCGCGGCATCGTCGGCGGCGCCGCGGGTGAAGTAGCCGGACCAGTTTTCCTCGCCGCTGACAAAGCTGCCCCAAGGCGTTTTGCCGGTGCCGCAGTTGTTCAGCGTGCCGCGGATCTTGGTGCCGTTGCCCGAATACTTGGTCACCGCCAGCGCGTTGCCGCGTACCGGGCCGGACAGCTCGCACTCGGTCAGGCAGGTGATGCGGCGGTTGAAGCTGGAATCCTTGACGTATTCCCACTTGCCGCCGGCCTTGCGCACTTCGACGAAGGAGACGCCGTGCAGCGCGGTTTCCTTGTCGATTTCGGCGGCCGGGCGCGGCAGCGTGTTGGTGCCGCCGTTGGCGTGGATGAAGAACGACGCGCGCGACTCGTTGGTGGTGGCCTCGTGGTTGACGCCCAGCAGGCCGCGCCCGACGCTGCTGCTCGACGCTTTGCCGTCGGCGCCCAGCCCGAAGAACTCCATACCGTCGTGGTGGTCGCCGGCGCGGTTCTCGAAATCGGTGTCAGTGCCGTCGTTCTTGTAGGCCGGCGTGGCGGCGTTAAGCGGATCGCCCAGCGCATAAATAATGCTGGCAGTGTAACCGGCCGGCACCACGACGGCGTCGGCCAGGCTCTTGCCGACGGCGGTAAAGCTGAGCAGTTTCTCGACCGGCACGACCACCGGCGGCACCACCGGCGCCACCGGCGCGGCGGTGCTGTCGCCGCCGCAGGCGCTCAGTCCCAACGAACCCAACATGACGCTGGCGGCCGACGCGGCGCCGCCGCGCAGCAGATTGCGCCGGCTCACCCGCTTGTCGAGGATGTCGCTGAAGTGTTCATTCGGGGTGTCGTTGTAGCCGATGTCATCCGGATCAATGGCTGCTGGTACGCGGTCTTTGCTGTTCATGAGCTTTTCTAGTGAGGGGTAAGGGAACTGACCGCGCTCATTCTAGAGATGAAAAATGACAAGATTGTGACTTGAACAGCAGCAAACAGAATTTCCTGGCGAGAATAGTCGGCGCGCGCAACCGGCGCGACCGGCGGGAGGCGGCGCCGGGCGCCCTCTACCGTGCGGCAAACGTGACAATTGAATAGAGTTGCGAAAATTTATTGAAATACTATCCATCTCAGCCACGGTATGTTGCAGGCCCCGAGCCTTGTCGTTACCGAATGGGGCTTACGCTGCCGTGCCATTCAACGTTCTTTTCTTCTGGCTAAAACTACAATGAAAACATACTCGTCCAGCAAGCAGTTCGCCAATGGCTACCCCACTCCCGGGCCGCAGCATCCGACCCCGCAAAACGTCATGGACCACGTCTTCTTCCTCTCCGAAGGCGGCTGGAAGGAGGCGCGCGAGCAAGACCAGTTTGACTACATCATTGTCGGCAGCGGCTTTTGCTCGCTGGCGTTCGCCGAGCGCATCCTCGGCGCCAAACCGCACAGCAAGATCCTGATCGTCGAGCGCGGCCCGTTCTTCCTGCCCGAGCATTTCCAGAACCTGCCGCTGCCTTACCAGAGCACCTTGGGCGGCCTGTCGGAAACGTTCCCGTGGACGCTGGCGCGCAGCACCGCGCAACAGCCGGCGGGCAACATCAACTTCCAGCACGGCATGGTGCCGTTCTTCGGCGGCCGCAGCATCATGTGGAGCGCCTGGTGCCCGCGGCCGACCGCCGACGAAATGCAGTACTGGCCGAAACAGGCGATCGCGGCCGCGCAAAAAAACTTCGAGTCGGCTGAAAAACTGCTCAACGTGGTGCCGGCCGACCAGATCGACGCCGGCCTGCCGCCCGCCGTACTGGCCCACGTCGCGCAGCAACGCCCCGTCTACGGCACGCTGCAACTGAGCCTGCAAACCATGTTGCAGGACAACCTGCATAAAATCGAAACGGCGACCCGCTGCATGGCCGCGCCGTTGGCGGCCGGCGCGGGCCAGCAGAAAGGCCTCGATTTCGCCAAATTCTCCACCCCGTCGGTGATGCTCGAGCTGGCCGCCAAACAGGCCCGGCTGAGCGCCGCCAACCAGGGCGCGCCGCTGAAAATCGTCACCAACTGCGTCGTCAAGCAAATCTTCGAACAGGACGGCGTCGCCACCGCGCTCGACACCTCGCGCGGCACGGTCAGCATCGGCAGCGCCAAACTGGTGCTGGCCATGGGCACGCTGCCGCCGGCGACCCTGCTGATGAACTCCTTCCCGCAAGTAAAGAACGCCGGCGCGCGCTTCACCGCCCACTTCATCACCTCGATCGTGGCGCGCATCCCGCGCAGCGACTACCCGTTCGCCGACAAACTGGCCGAACTCGAGCTGGCGGCGATCTACCTGGCCGGGAAAAATCCCGACAGCGGCATGCAATACCACGTCCAGCTGTCGGTGCTGTCCGACCTCAATCCCGCCGAGAACGCGCCAAAAGCGGCGCGTTACATGCCCGACGTCGTCGCCACCGCCTCGCTGGCCCAGCTGGAAAGCTCGCAGGACTATCTGGTGTTCGTCTGCGCGGTGCTGGGCGAAACCGACTTCAGGAACCCGGACAACCACCTGCGCCTGAACGGCCAGGACGATCCGACCAGCAACGTCACGCTGCAAGTGCTGGCGAACGACACCGACCGCGCGACCTGGGACACGATGGACCACGCCACCTTTGAAATGCTGGAACGGGCGTTGGCGCCGAAGGCTGGCCGCGTCCAGTACTGGCACGGCGAGCCGAACCAAGGCGAGTGGTCGGACGCGCGCCCCGCCGTCGCGCAGCGCCGCGTCGGCGGCCTGGTGCACGAAGGCTCCAGCCTGTGGCTGGGCGACAACGGCGAGGGCGTCGTCGGCCTCGACTACCGCCCCCATGGCGTGCAGAACGTCTACGTCACCGGCGGCGCGCTGTGGCCGGCCAGCGGCTCGTGGAACCCGACCATGACCATGGTGGCGCTGGCCCAGGACTTGGCCGACCAACTGCTTGAACCAACCGGCCCGCGCGCCTGAGGACGCCCGGATGCACACGCCCAACACCTTTTGCGCCGCCGACGGCGGCGCCAGCAACGCCAACAACATCGGCGGCGCCGAGTCCTTTGCCGCCACCGGCGACCCGGCCGACCGGCTGATCGCGCGACTGCGACTGCAGCCGACCGGCATCGGCGGCTACGTGGCGCCGGGACCGGGCGGCGCGGCCACGCTACTGCGCGCGACCCTGCCCGAGCGCTTCGACGGCGACCGCCCGATTTACTCGAGCAACTACTTCCTGCTCAAAGCCAGCACGGTGCTCCAACTGCACGGCCTCAACCAGGACGAGCAGTGGTTCTTCCACCAGGGTAGCGCCATCCGGCTGCACGCGTTTGCCGACACCGGGCTCTACACCAGTTGCGATATCGGCGCCGATCTCGAGCAGGGCCAGTCGTTTCACGGCGTCGCGCGCGGCCAGCAGTGGTTTGGCGCCGAACTGCTGGGCCCCGGGTACGCGCTGGTCAGTTGCAGCCTGGCCCCGGCCTGGGACAAGCGCGACTCGTCGCGTCCGAGCGCGGCGCAGATCAGCGCGCTGCAGGCGCAATTCCCGGCGCAGGCCGCCATCATCGCGCGCCTGGGCAGTCCAAGCTGACACGCGCCGGGCTTGCACCGATCGGGGTCGCATGCGGGACGCGGCCCCGGTTTGACCACGCCGTCAATCGCAATACAAGCCCTTTTCGGGGTGGAAGCCATCACGAATTTTCCAGTCAATACCTTTACATTCCGCCAGAGCCTGTTTCCGCTTCAACTTCGCTTCGGCATCCGTATATCCCCATCCTCGTTTTTGCCGCTCCGTTTCGACCACCTCACAAAGTTTTACAGGCGTGTTTCTGGGATCGATAGTGCATGAGTCGCCCCCGACATACACGAATGGTGAAAAATGCCTGCACCCACTAAGAGCGAAGACGACGCCCAAGCAGAGGCTGACGGTCTTTATTGTTGCCTTCATTGTATTGTTATGTCCTTGTTAAAATACGGATAATACACGTTTAACGCCAAGCGGAAGCTGGGCGGGCACGCCGCGGTCGACCTGGCAGTGGCTGGTGAGTTCAATCATGGCAAGGGCGGAAAAGACGACTGAGGCGCCGCGCCCCGCCGCCACATCCTTGCCACGCCGATTGACTTGAGCTACCGACTTGCGCACAATGGACTGATTGATTTAGGTGGAGGGCCTTCATGGGCATCAACCAGGCCGCCGACGACGCGCGGCCAGTCGACGGCTTCGACCTGCAAGACGTGCTGTTTATCGGCGTAATCGTCTTCGCCTGCTCCATTTTCGGCATCTACACCGCGCCGCCGGGCGTGCTTGCCGCTTTCTGGCCCGCCAACGCGGTGCTGGTCGGCCTAATGCTGCGCCCCCGCCATCCGCCAACACCGCTGCACTGGCTGGTGGCCGCCGGCGCCTACATGCTGGCCGACCTCTACATGCAACACGGCTGGCCCAAGAGCGCCATGCTCACCGCCACCAACCTGATGGGTGTATCGGTCTGCTATTTCCTGCTGTCGCGCATGAACCCGGAGTACCAGAGCCTACGCCACCCGCGCTCCATGCTGCGTTTCGTGCTGGTGGTGGTCAGCGGCGCGGCCGCGGCCGGCGCGGTGGGCATCTTCATCCATCCGGTGCTGTTCGGCGGCAGCCCCTCCCACGGCTTCGCATTCTGGTTTTCGACCGAACTGGTGAACTACATCGCGATACTCCCGGTGATGCTGACCATGCCCGACGTGCGGCGCTGGTTGACGGAGCACAAGCGCCGCGCCGACTGGTCCAGCTGGCGCGTGGAGCAACTGGCGCCGCTGGCCGCCTTCGCCGCCAGCCTGTGGCTGGGTACGCAGCTGGGCGGGCCGGGCGTGATCCCCTACCCCATCCCCGCCATGCTGTGGTGCGCGCTGACGTACAGCCTGTTCGCGACGGCCGGCATCACGCTGTTCTTTTCCCTGTGGACGCTACTGGCCATCTCCAGCGGCACGTTGGTGATCGGCGCCAATTTCGACAGCCAGCAAGCCATCATGTCCTTGCGCGTCGGCGTGACATTGACGGCGCTGGCGCCGCTGACGGTGGCCAGCGTGATGGTGGCGCGCGACGAACTGCTGGCGCGCCTGAAATACGCCGCGTCGCACGACGTGCTGACGCAGGTGCTGAACCGGGGCGGCTTCTTGACATGCGCCGAAGCGCTCCTCGCCACGCCGCAACTGCATCGCCGGCCGGTGGCGGTGATGATGATGGATATCGATTTCTTCAAGAAGGTCAACGACAGCTACGGCCACGCCGCCGGCGACGTGGTGTTGACCAACTTCGCACGCGTTGCCGAAGCGGGCCTGCGCAGCGGCGACCTGCTGGGACGGCTGGGCGGCGAGGAATTCGCCGTGCTGCTACCCGGCTGCGGCGCGGAGGACGCGCGCCTCATCGCGCAGCGCATCTGCGACGCGTTCGCGCGGCACGCGGTGGCGGTGGGCGACAGCCAGTCGCTCAATTCCACCGTCAGCATCGGCGTGTGCTGTTTGCCGGGCAGCGGTACACCCATCGAAACCATGCTCTCGTCGGCCGACACGGCCTTGTACAAGGCCAAGCATTCCGGGCGCAACCGCGTGGAACTGTAAGGCTAGCTGACGAAATTCCACGCGGCGGTTCTTCTCGCGGCCGGCGTCGTTGCCGTTACGCGCCACATCGTTGACGCCTTATTGGCACTGGGGCGAGCTACCCGCCAATCAAGCCCCGCAACCCGCTGGCCCGCTGCGTGCGCCGCATAATCGCGTCCAGCAGCACCGTCTGCGTCGGCGACACCAGCGTGAAGTAATCGCGCGCCCGCGTGATGCCGGTGTAGATCAGCTCGCGCGCCAGCATCGCCCCGCCCTCCTTCGGCAGCACCAGCACGGTGTGGCGGAACTCCGAACCCTGCGATTTGTGCACCGTCATGGCGAACGCGGTGTCGACGTGGCGCAGGCGCGTCGCCAGTACGCTGCGCACGGTTTCGCCTTCCAGAAAATACACGCGCAGCGAGGTTGGCCGCGCCGGGTCGCGCAGCGTCAGGCCGATGTCGCCGTTGAAGACGCCGGTGCCGTAGTCGTTGCGCGTCACCATGACCGGCCGGCCGACATACCACTCGCTGCGTTTGATCAGGCCCGCCCGCTCGAGGCGTTGTTCGATGGCGGCGTTCAGCCCGCTCACGCCCCACTCGCCGTCGCGCACCGCGCACAGGATGCGGAAGGCTTCGAAGCTGTGCAACACGTCGCGCACCCAGGCTTCGTGTTCGCGGCCGTCGGCGCCGTCGCGCACCATGGTCAAATAGGGCTGATAGCCGCCGCCGGCGCCGGCGCGCCCGGCCAACGCCAGTTGCAGCACGTCGCTCTGCTGCGCCGGTTCGATCCAGGCGACTTTGCCGCCGCGGTCGCCGCCCAGGCAGGCCAGCGCCTCCTTGCTCATGCCGGCGTTGACGGCCAGCGCCAGCGCGCCGATCGGGCCGCTGAAGCGGTGGCTGTGGCGCAGCATCACGGTTTGCTGCGCCAGCGCGCCGGCGCCGCCCTGGAATTCGGCGCCGATGCGCTCCCCCGTGGCCGCCTGCGCGTACGCCAGCGTGGCGGCCGTGTAGCCGCCGGCCTGGGCGTCGTGGCACAGGTCGCCCAGCACGGCGCCCGCCTCGACCGACGCCAGCTGGTCTTTGTCGCCCAGCAGGACCAGGATGGCGCCCGGCGGCAACGCGTCCAGCAGCGACGCCATCATCTCCAGGTGGACCATCGAGGCTTCGTCGACGATCAGCACGTCGACGTCGAGCGGGTTGCCGGCGTGGTGCTGGAAGGCGCGCGTGTCGGGGCGCGCGCCCAGCAGGCTGTGCAGGGTGCGCGCCGCGCCCATGCGCTGCGCCAGTTCCTTCAGTTCCGGCAGCTCGCCGCCCACTTTGGCGGCCAGGCTGTCGAGGGCTTTGTCGATCGATTGTTTCAGCCGCGCCGCCGCTTTGCCGGTCGGCGCCGCCAGGGCGATCCGCAGCCGCTCGGGGTGCTCGGAGACGGCGAACAGCAGCGTCAGCAGGCTGGCGACGGTGTAGGTTTTACCGGTGCCGGGGCCGCCGGTGATGATGGCGACGCTGCCGCGCAGCGCCACCGCGCAGGCGATTTTTTGCCAGTCCGGGCCGCCGTCCGGGGTCGGCTGGTCGAACAGGATGTCGAGCCAACGCCGCACCGCCGGCAGGTCCGGCGTGCGCGCGCTGTCGCGGGCGCGCGCGCCGATGGCGTCGGCCACCAGTTTTTCGTCGCGCCAGTAGCGCCGCAGGTACAGGCGGTCGCCGTCCAGCGCCAGCGGCTGGTCGAAGTCGAGGTCGCCGATTTGCCACACCTGGTCCGCCTGCGCCAGCAGCGCGCGCCACGCGGCCACGCTTTTCGGCAGCGCGCCGGAGGCGGCCACCAGCGCGCGCCATTGCTCGTCGGTCCAGCCCATCAGCAGGCCGGGGTCGTTGACCAGTTCGTCAAGCATCAGGCAGCTGTGGCCGCGCCCTTCCAGTTCGGACAGCAGCACGCAGGCCAGCGTCAGTTGCGCGGAACCGGCGCCAACCGAGCCGATGAAGCGGGCGAAGGCGCCGCTCAGGCGCCGCAGCTGGCCGTCCTCGGTCAGGGCGTCGACGTGCGCCAGCAGCGCGGCGGTGGTGGTGGCGGCGCTGCGCGGGTCAGTCTTCATGGTGGTGTTCCATCTGTGGCGTTGCGTCGAGTAGCGTGTCGAGGCCGTCGAGCAGCGCCATCTGCGGCTCCAGCCAGTAGCAGCCGTGCGTGTGCGGGTTGGCGATGCCGCGCAAGAACAGGAAAATGGCGCCGCCCAGTTGCCGCGCCGGGTCGTAGTGTTCGCCCAGGCGGCTGCGCAGCAGGCGGTGCAGCGCCAGCATGTAGATGGCGCCCTGGATGTCGTAGCGGTGCGCCGCCATGCCGGCCGCCAGCGCCTGCTTGTGGTAGGCGGCGTCGCCGGCGCCGAGCGCGTTGGATTTGTAGTCGAGTACCCAATAGCGCCCCTGGTGTTCGAACACCAGGTCGGCGAAGCCTTTCAACATGCCGTGCAGCTGGCGTTTCGGCAGCGCCGGGCGCGGCGCGTCGCCCAGCAGGTGGCGCGAGCACAGGCGGTCCAACCCGTCGGTGCCCAGGCGCTCGCTGGGGAACCAGAATTCCATCTCGGGCAGCAGCGCTTCGATGGCGACCAGCGGCGCGCCCAGCATCGGCAGCGGCGTCGTCGCCACGGTGCGCAGCCAGGCCACCGCGTCTTCCTGGCGGTGGCCCCAGCCGGCCCGTTCGCAGCGCGCGCCCAGGCGGGCGGCGAAGCCGGCGTCGTCGACGATGCCGAAGCCTTCGCTGCCGATCCATTCGAGTTGCTCGTGCAGGAAGTTGCCGGGCACGGAGCCGCGCGGGAAGCGGTGCCACGGCGCGTCGTCGCCGCGCGCCGACGCCTGCGCGTCGTCCTCGTCTTCGAGCAGGGTTTCCTCCTTGGCCCGCTGCGGCACGTGGACGCTGGCGACCAGCGGCCCCACTTGCCGCGTCAGCGAGGTGAAGCTGCCGACGGTCCAGTCGCGCTCGAAGCTGCCGTCGAACACGGCGGCGTCGCTCAGCTCGGGCAGCAGTTCGACGCGGTCGAGCATGGTGGCGCGGCCCGGCTGGACCAGTTCGGCGATGGCGATGCCGGCGCAGTCGCCGCGCAGCCGCTGCCAGCGCGCCAGCAGGTCTTCCGCCGGCAGCTTCTCGCCGCCGGTCAGCAGGTAGCCCAGCGCCGAGTCGTGCAGCGTATTCTCGCCGGCCTTGCGCCCGGCCAGCGCCGCCACGCCCAGCCACAGGAAATGGCAGGCGCGCGTCAACGCCACGTACAGCAGGCGCAGGTCTTCTTCGATGCGCGCCGCCTCCACCGCTTCCTGCGCCGGCTCCGACAGCGTCATGTCGAGGTGGCGCACGCCGTCGCCGTCGGTGTATTCGAAGAAGCTGCGGTTGCGCTTGTCGACCTTGCGCGCGGTGACGGCGAACGGCAGGTAGACCAGCGGGTATTCCAGGCCCTTCGACTTGTGGACGGTGACGACCTTGACCAGTTCGGCGTCGCTTTCCAGGCGCAGCACGCGTTCGTCGCCGCCGCCGCCCTCGCCGGCGATTTGCTCGGCCAGCCAACGGATCAGCGCCTGTTCGCCGTCGAGCTGGCGGCTGGCCGTTTGCAGCAGTTCGGCCAGGTGCAGCAGGTTGGTCAGGCGTCGTTCGCCGCCGGCCTGGCGCAGCATCGCCGCCGGCAGTTTTAGTTCGTGGATGAAGCGCCGCAGCATCGCCAGCACGCCCTGGCGCTGCCACACCAGGTGCAGGCCCTTGAGTTGTTCGGCGCGTTTTTCCGATTCGATTTCGTCGTTCGACAGTTGCGCCAGTTCGCTCAGCGTCATGCCGACCGTGCCGGTGGCGAAGGCGGCCCGCGCCAGCGCGCCGTCGAGCGGGTTGGCCAGCGCGCGCAGCCAGCGCAGCACGTCGGCCGCCTCGTCGCTGTTAATGACGGAGTCCTTGTCGGACAGGTAGACGCTGGCCACTTGGCGTTTTTGCAGCGCCTTGCGGATCGCCGCCGCCTCCTTGCGGTCGCGCACCAGGATGGCGATGTCGGCCGGTTGCAAACGCCTAAAGCCGGTTTTGCCTTCGAAACCGGCGCAGGGGTCGTTGAGCAGGCCGACGATGTGCTCGGCGCAGTGGTGCGCGAAGAATTCGCGGTAGGCGTCGCCCTTCAGTCCGTCGGCGTGGCTCAGGGCCACCGTCAACGGCGCTTCCGGGCCGTCGCCGCGCACCAGTTGTTCGGCGCGGCCCATGGCGCCGACGGCGTCGAACGGCAGCGGGTTGGCGCCGCCCTTGCGGAAGCGGAACGCGCCGGACGGGAAACCGTCGCGCCGTGACTCGCCTTCGCCGTGGCCCTCGGCGTGCAGGAACAGCTGGTTGACGGCGTCCACCAGCGCGCCCGTCGAGCGGTAGTTGGTGCCCAGCTGGTAGTGGCGCCCCTCGGTGGCGGCGCGCGCCGACAGGTAGCTGTGGATGTCGGCGCCGCGGAAGCCGTAGATCGATTGTTTCGGGTCGCCGATCAGGAACAGGCCGCGCGCCGGGTCGCTGTCGGCGACCCGGTACAGCAGGTTGAAGATCTGGTATTGGCCGGGCGCGGTGTCCTGGAATTCGTCGACCATCGCCAGCGGGTACTGGTCGGTGATGCGCTGGCGCAGCGCGGCGCCGTTCTCGCCCTCCAGCGCCGCCTGCAGGCGTTCCAGCAGGTCGGCGAAGCCGAACTGGCGGGCGCGCCGCTTCAGTTCGTCCATGCGCGCGGCGATGGTGGCGGCGGCGTGGCGGTACAGTTCGTGCGACAGCGGCGCGATCCGCGCCAGCGCCGCGGCCAGCGCCTCGGTGGCGTCGAAGTCGTCCGGCACCTCGGCGCTGTGGCCTTTCGAGAAGGCGTCGGCGATGCCGTCCGGCGTCAGGCGGCGCCAGGCGGTGTCGTTGACGCCGGCCGGCTGCACGGCGGCGGCGTCGAGCGCCCAGGCGCGCAGGCCGGCGAACCATTTGACCAGCGATTCGGGTTTCATCTTGTTGCCGTTGAAGCACTTCGGCGCGGCGTCGCGCTGCCGCCCTATCCATTGCTCCATGCGGTCGGCGCGCTCGGCCCAGCCGCGCTTCAGCCCGGCCAGTTGCGCCCGCTGTTCTTTTTGCACGCGGGCGATCAGGCCGCCCAGCGTCGGCTCGCCCGCCGCGCCGATGGCGCCGGCGCGCTTGACCAGTTCGCGCACGGTTTTTTTCAGCACCACCACGTCGCCCCAGGCCTCCAGCAGCGGTTCCAGCGCGCCGGCGTTCAGCGGATAGATGTGCTGGCGCCAGTAGTCGTGGGCGGCGTCCTCGAACAGCGCGTTTTCGTCGCTGACCAGTTCCTCGTCGAACAGGCTGCCGCTGTCGAAGGCGTGTTCGCGCAGCATGCGCTGGCACCAGGCGTCGATGGTGAAAATCGCCGCCTCGTCCATGGTTTCGGCGGCCAGCGTCAGGCGGTGCGCGGCGCGCTGCCGCTCGGCGTGGTCGGGGTAGTCGTCCAGCAGCGCGTCGAGGTAGGCGTCGGGCTGGCCGGCGCCGGGGTCGCGGAAGTAGGCGGCCGCTTCGATCAAGCGCTCGCGCACGCGGTTCGACAGTTCGCGCGTGGCGGCGCGGGTAAAAGTCATCACCAGGATGTCGGCCGGTTGCAGCGCGCGGCCGAAGCCGGCCGCGCCGCCGTGGCCCAGCACCAGGCGCACGTACAGCGCGGCGATGGTCCAGGTTTTGCCGGTGCCGGCGCTGGCCTCGATCAGGCGGGTGCCGTGCAGCGGGAAGGTCAAGGGTTGTAACAGTTGGCTGCTCATGGGGCTTCCGTGCCGTCCGCGCCGGCGTCGATGGCGGCGATGGTGATGTGGTTGTCCAGCCAGGCCGCCAGCGGCCCGTACAGCTCCAGCGAGCAGTCGGCCCAGGCCTCCTCGGCCGCCAGCGCGGCGAAGTCGGGCCATAGTCGCGCCAGGCACAGGTCGGCGCGCTCGCCGGCCATGTCGAAGCCGCCGTCGTAGACCGCGCGCGGGTCGCCGTCCTGGGCCAGCGCCAGCGCGGTCTTGCAGGCGGTCGGCAGCGGGTGGTTCATGTTTTCGCGCCACAGCGCCAGCAGCGCCGCCAGCGCGTCGCGCGCCGCGGCCGGCTCCAGCGGCGCCATCGTCACGACGGCGTCGCGCGCCAGCAGGTAGCCGGTCACCGGCACGTTTTGCGCGGCCGCCGCCAGCTGGCGCAACCACATGGCGATGAGTTTGTCGCCGCGCGCCTTGCCGCCCTTGTCCAGCACTTTCGAGGAGATTTGCATCAGCCAGGCGGTCTTACCGCCGGCCGACTCGTCCTGGCGGCGCAGCCGGTCGAGCCAGTCGTCGATGCGCAGCTCACCGTAGCGCAGGTCGATGGCCAGCTTGTCGGCCGGGCGCGGGAAGCGCTGGCACAGCGCCAGCCAGGCGCTGCGCACCGGCACCAGCGCGTCGACCAGCTGGCGCTGCCACTGTTCGCCGATCAGGCCGATCGGCAGCACGCCCTCGCGCTCCAGCCGTTTGGCGCGCAGCGTCAGGCTGGCGCGCACCTCGGACTGCGGCTCGGGGGCGTCGGCGTCGTCCAGCAGCGTGTCTTCCAACAGATAGCGTTCCAGCGCGTTCAGCGCGAACGGTTCCTCGTCGTCGCCGATCAGGTCGGCGTCGGCGAAGGCCACGCTGAGGCGGCGCCGGAAGAAGTATTTGACCGGCTGGCGCATGAAGTTGGCCAGGTCGTTGAGCTTCAGGCGGAAGTTCGGGTCCAGCTCGAACGGCGGCAGGCGTTCGGCGGCGCGCTCGTCGTCCGGCGCCGCCGCCGCGCCGTGGGCGGCGCGCCATTCGCCTGCGTAGGTCAGCAGGCCGCCGCTCTCGAAGTATTTGCGGCTGAACGGTTGCAGCGCGTGTTCGGTGGTCAGGCTGGCCGGGTTTAAACCCCAACCGGCCTCCAGGTAGTCGCGCAGTTGCGACACCAGCACCGACGGCGGCTGTTCGCTGTTGTCGCGCACGTTGCGGCCGACCCAACTAATATATAGCTTGTCGCGCGCGGCCAGCAGCGCCTCCAGCATCAGGTAGCGGTCGTCGTCGCGGCGCGAGCGGTCGCCCGGGCGCGCCATGCCGGGCAGCGTCAGCAGGTCGAAGTCGGCCTTCGGCGCGCGGCGCGGGAAGTCGCCGTCGTTCATGCCCAGCAGGCAGACCACGCGAAACGGCACCGCGCGCATCGGCATCAGGGTGCAGAAGGTCACGCCGCCGGAGACGAACTGGTGGTTCAGGGTCGGTTCGTCGAGCAGGCCCAGCCAGGCTTCGCGCAGCACCGCCAGCGGCACCGACTCGGTGAATTCGGCGCCGTCGCAGGTTTCCAGCCAGCCTTGCAGCGCCTGTTCCAGCAGCGCCAGCGTCAGGCGGTCGCCCTCCTCGCCGGCCTTGAAGAAGGCCGCCAGCAGCGCGCGCGCCTGCGCGCCCCACTCGGCCGGGGTGCGCGGCTGCGCCAGCGCGGCGCGCCAGTGCAGCAGCGCCTCCACCAGCTGCGCCAGCGAGCCGGCCAGCGCGGCGTCCAGCCCGCCCACTTCGGCGTACGGTTCGATGCCGGCGAAACTGGCGCCGTTGCCGCTGGCGTAGCCCAGCAGCATGCGCCGCACGCCGAAGATCCAGCTGTTTTGCTCGCGCGCGGCGCCCAGGCCGAGGCCGTCGCGGTGGGCCTGGTCCAAGCCCCAGCGCACGCCGGCGCCGTCGATCCACGCGCCCAGCGTGGCCAGGTCTTCACCGTCCAGGCCGAAGCGCGCGGCCAGCGCCGGCACGTCGAGCAAGTCGCGCACCTCGCTCTGGCGGCAGCGCTGCTGCGGCAGGCGCAGCAGCCATTCCAGCGCCACCAGCAGCGGGTTGACGCTGCGCTCGTTGACGTCGCCGATTTCAAACGGGATGAAGCGCGGGTCGCCGCGCTTGTGCTGGCCGAACACCGCGTGGATGGCGGCGGTGAAGGTGTCGATGTCGGGCACCATCACCACCACTTCGCGCGGGCGCAGGCCGTTGCCGGCGCCGAGCATCGCCAGCAGCTGGTCGTGCAGCACCTCGACTTCGCGCTGGACGCTGTGGGCCAGGTGGAATTCGACCGAGCGGTCCGCCGCCGGCGGCGCCGCCTGCGCGTGCTCGCTGAGCGGGCGCAGTTCGCGGATGGCGCCCTGCACCTGGGCCAGCAGGCTGTCGCCGTCCTCTTCGCTGAAGAGGTCGACGCGCATGCTTTCCGGCAGCCAGGCGGCGCGGTGGGCGTCGAATTCGTCGAGCAGGCGGATGAAGTCGCGGCCCTGCCGGCCCCAACTGGCCAGCAGCGGGTGGCTGAAGGCGTGCAGCTCTTCCATCGGCAGGTCGCCGAGGTCGCGGCCGCCGCGCGCCTGTTGGCGCTTGTGCGCGCTGCGCAGCAGGTCGCGGCCCTCGATGATGTCGCCCCAGTAGTATTGGCAGGGGTTGGGCACCGCCAGCAGTACCTGGGTGTGCTGCGCCAGCGCCGCCAGCGCCTGCAGGCTTTGGTAGGGCAAGGCCGAGACGCCGAACAGCACGATGCGCCGCGGCAGCCGCCCGGCGGGCGCGTCGCCGCGGGCGATGGCGTCGAGGAATTGCTGGTGGATGGTGGCGCGGCCGGAGGCGCGCTGCTGCTCCGGCACGCTGGCCGTGACGGCGCGCCACAGTTGCGCCTGCCAGCGCTGGTCGGCGGCCATCGGCGCGGCTTGGCCGGCGGCGTTGCGCAGCTGGTCGCGCCCGAGCGCCCAGTCTTCCAGCCAGTCGGCCCGGTACACCTGATATTGGTCGAACAAGTCGGCCAGGCGCTCGGCCAGTTGCAATCGCCGTTCGGCCTCGCCGTCGGCGAGGAAGTAGCGCAGCGGCGCGAAGGCCGGCTCGGCCAGCAGCGTCGGCAGCAGGCGCATCAGGCGCCAGGTCAGCGGCCCCTTGTCGAACGGCGAGCGGCTCGGCACCCGCTCGCGTCCCAGCATGCCGCGGTAGCCCTCCCACAGCAGCCGCGCCGGCAGCGCGATGCGGGTGGCGGCGCACACGCCCATTTCCTCGGCCAGCGCGATCTTCAGCCATTCGGCCACGCCGTTCGACTGCACCAGGAAGATGTCCGACTCGAGCGGCGCCAGCGGGTTGTTGCGCAGCCACTGGAAGACGGCGGCGCGCAGTTGTTCGAGCTGGTTGCCATGCAAGATGAGCAGGCCTGGCGTGACGGGTGAAAGCATGCTGCTCCGATAAGGGGGAAACGCGCGGCGGCGCTGTCGTTGTTGCAAGAGGGAAAAGCGCGCGCGGACAATCCGATATTATCGCCTGTGGCAAGCTTGTGCGACGGAAAAAATGCGGGAAAGCGGGGTCGAACATGCGGAGGGTTGATGTTGTCGCATCAAAAGCAAGGGCGAAAGGCTGGGGCCAGACCCGCTCGCCTTGGCGCCGCGGGCCTGCCCCCGCGCCGGCGCCCCCTCAACGCTGTTAACCGGCGTCTTCCGCCATCAGGTCCCGGCCGATTTGCAGTTTCAGGCGCTCCAGCAGCGGCTGCATCTGGTCGAGGACGCGGCGGGCCTGGACCGGGTCGCCGTCGGCCTGGATCGCCTCGATGGTGCGGCACAGCGCGGCAAAGCTCATCGCGCCGACCGCCCGCGCCGACGATTTGGTGCGGTGCCCCAGCTCCGACAGGCGCACCAGGTCGCCCTGCGCCATCGCCTGGTTCATTTCAACCAGGGCGTCGCGCGCCGCGTCCAGGAACATCAGCGCGAACTTGCGCATCTTGTCGGGCCGGTTGCCGAAGGTTTGCCCCAGCGCGGCGATGTCGAGCAGGGCCGCCTCGCCCATCAGCGGCGCGTCCTCGTCGTCGTCCTCGGGCGCCGGCGCGTGCGTGGCCAGCGCGACCGCCGGCGCCGGCAGTGGCGCCCGCGCGCGGCCGCTGCCGCGCTGCGCCATCCATTTCGCCAGCACGGTAAACAGCAGCTTCGGCGCGATCGGTTTGGTGATGAACTCATCCATGCCGGCGGCCAGGCAGCGCGCCTTGTCCTCGCTGCCGGCGTTGGCCGTCATCGCCACCACCAGCGCGCCGCTCAGCTTTGGATGGGCGCGGATCATGCGGGTGGTCTCGAAGCCGTCCATCAGCGGCATCTGCACGTCCATCAGCACGCAGTCGAAGCGTTCCTTGAGCATCAGGTCGATCGCCTCCTTGCCGTTGTTGGCGACGCAGACGGTGGCGCCGGCGTCCTCCAGCAATTCCTGGCCGACCTGCTGGCTGAAGATGTTGTCCTCGACCAGCAGGATGGCCGCGCCCTTGATGATGTCGAGCACGTCGGCGCGCACCAGTTCCTCGCTGACGGCGAAGAACTCGGTGCCCTTCTCCAGCCGCGCGGCGAACCAGAAGGTGCTGCCGGCGCCGGGCGCGCTTTCGACGCCGACGCCGCCGCCCATCAGTTCGGCCAGTTGCTTGCTGATCACCAGCCCCAGCCCGGTGCCGCCGTATTTGCGCGTGGTCGACGGGTCGCCCTGGTGGAAGGATTGGAACAGCTGCGAGACCTGCTCGGCGCTCATGCCGATGCCAGGATCCTGCACCTCGAAGCGCACCATGGTGTGCCGCTCGAGGTCTTCAAGCGGGCGGGCGCGGATGAAGATCTGGCCGTTCCCGGAGAACTTGATGGCGTTGCTGGTCAGGTTCAACAGCACCTGTTCGAGCCGCAGCGGGTCGCCGCGCAACTGGTGCGCCAGGCCCGGCCAGATCTCGAACACCAAGGTCAAGCCCTTGGCCGCGGCGCTCTGGCCAAGCTGGCTTGAAATGTTCGCCAGCAGCGTGTCGAGCGTGAAGTCGAGTTCCTCCAGTTCCAGCTTGCCGGCCTCGATCTTGGAAAAGTCGAGGATGTCGTTGATCAGCCCCAGCAGGTGCTGGCCGGAGTGGTAGATCTTTTGCAGGTAGTCGCGCTGCTTCGGGTCGGCCACCGACTTCAACGCCAGGTGGGCCATGCCGATGATGCTGTTCATCGGCGTGCGGATCTCGTGGCTCATGTTGGACAGGAAGTCGCTCTTGGCCTGGTTGGCGGCGTCGGCCTGCACCTTCAGGTTGTGCAGCTCGGTGACGTCGGTCGACAGGCCGATGACGGCGTCGATGCGCTCCTCGTGCAGCAACGGCACCTTGACCGTCCACAGGTGGCGCGCCTCGCCGTCGCGGTCGACGTACTGCTCCTCGGTGGTGTGCTTGACGCAATCCTCGAACACCTGCTTGTCGAACTCCCAGGCGGCGTCGGCGCGCGCGGCCGGCATCAGCTCGCGGTCGAGCTTGCCGATAATGTCCGCCACCGGCCGCCCCAGCACCTCGGCCATCTTGGCGTTGGCGTAAATGTAGCGGCGGTCCTGGTCTTTCATGTAAACGTGGGCGTCGATGTTGTTGAGCACCGTGTCGAGCAGCACGCGCTGCTCGATGGCGTTGCGGCGCGACGAGTACAGCGTGAAAAAGTAACCATAGATCAGCATGCTGCCGGCGAAGCCGGTAAACAGCGCCAGCCACGGGAACAGGCGGTCGAAGCCGGTGTACAGGTCGGTCTTGCGGACGCGGAACTGGGCCTTCCACAGGCTGCCGTTGAAGTCGATCGGCAGCACCGTCTCGAAGAAGTCGGCGGCCTCGGCGGCCGGGGTCGGGTCGGCCTCGGTGCTGCCGTTGTCGTTGAACAACAGGCGGTCGGTTTTCTCCAGCACCAGGCGGCGCAGCTCCGGCTCGGTGGCGTTGTCGGCGAACAGCGACAGGCGCACCTGGCGCAGCGCCATCTCGTCGAGCGCGCCCTGCACCAGCTTGGGAATACTGAAACCGATACCGACCGCGCCCAGGTAGGCGGCGCGGCGCGTCGCCGTGTCGAGCAGCGGCATGCCGCGGCGGTACACCGGCAGGCGCATGCCCAGCGCGATGTGGCGCGGCGGCCCCTGGACGATAATCGGCTGGCCCGACGAGCTGACCAGGCCGGAGTCGCGCGAATGCTCGAGCACGCGCCGCACCGCCGGCGTGGCGGCGATATCGACGCCGAACTTCTCCTTCAGCGTCGCCATCGGTTCCATATAGGTCAGCACCGAATACCACGAACGCCGCCCGGCCGGCCTGATGGCGAAGTCGGGATAGCCGCCCGGCTGGAGGCTGGTGTCGGCGCGCACCTCCTTTTCGAAGGCGTCGCGCTGGGCGTCGTCGAGCGACTGCGCGTACGTCAGCGCCTCGATGGCCGGAAAATGCCGCGGCAGGTCCAGGCCGGTGACGTATTCGTGGAATTGGCCGCGGCTCAGCGAGTCGGCGGTGCGAAACAGCGCCACCAGCCCGCGCACCAGGTCGGAATAGGCCTTGACCCGCGCCGACAAGCCGTACTGGGTGCTGCGGGCAACGTTGTCGAAGCGCTGGCGCGCGTCGTCTTCGACCGTCTTGGCCGCCGCCGCGTACAGGGCCGCGCCGATCAGCAGCGCCAGCGACAGGCCGGCGCCCCACAGCGGCAATTTTGAAACCATCCAACCCTTGCCAAACTTGCCAAAAATCCGCATCGTCAATCGCTTTATCGTCTTGCCATGCAGCGCCGGTGGAACCGGCAGCCGATCGCGTTGCCAGGAGACTTCATTCCAGCAGGATACTATCAAAGGCGGTGGACGACCACCCCTTCGCGCGGACGCGCGTCAAAGGCGGCGCGCGGCGGCGGCGCCGCGCGGCGGACGTAAAAAAACCCGCACGCGGCGGGTTTTCCACAACAAGAAGGCGGGTAGCCGACTTATTTGCTGGCTTTGCGGCGAGCGGTGAAAGCCAACAGGCCCAGACCGGCAACCAGCATGGCGTAGGTGCCTGGCTCTGGTACTGCCGACACGTTCATGGTCAGCGTGCCGCCGTACGAACCGCCCTTGGCGACGTTTTTGATGTTACCGGCGAAGTTGAAGCCGTACATGCCGGTTGGCAGGACCGACGCCAGGTAGAAACCGTTAGCGTCGTAGGTCGTGTCCAGCGCGGTGTGGCTGTTGTCGGCGTTGATTTTGAAGAACGACAACGAGGTGTTGTTGATCGTAGGAACCAGGAATTTGCCGACTTTGGTGGCGCTCAGGGTGATGGTGCCAACTGGATCGCTGGTGCTCGCCGCTGGCACGTTGAACAGGAAGTCGTCCGAGAAGCTCGCCACGCCTGGACCGTAGGTCGCGCTGAAGCTGGCGCTTTCGCCGTTGAAGTTCAGCACGGTGGTAGCGGCGCTGGCCGAAGCGGCTGCGAACATGGATACGGCGATCAGTGCGGAGCCGGCTACTTTAGCGAAAAAAGATGTGTTCATTAAGATATTTCCTATTGTTGTGCTTAAATTGGGAGGTAAAAACATGCTCTGTATCAACGTTTTAAACTCAACTACAAGTTTTATTTCCGTTAACGTTGTTTCATGCCGCTAATGTAACACAAAATACTCGGATGGCAATATAAAAATAGAATCTTTCATGTTTTTGATGCAACGCAAACATCGTACAGAAACAAGTGGACGGAAAACAACACAATTTCATTTCCCTGCGGAAATGACACGTTTCGCGCGGCGCCATGGCGCCACTCCGCTGGCATCAAGCGGCAAGCCGCGCCGGCCGAACTTTCCGGCGCGGCGCGGTGTCTAACTGTCGAGCTAACACGGCTTGGCGGGAGGATCTATGCGCACGAAAGCGGCGGCAACGGTGCTGTTGGGCATGCTGGCGGCGATGGCGGCCGGGAACGCGCGCGCGCAAGCCCCGTTCGAGCACCGCGAGTTCGACGCCACCCTGGAGGCGGCGTACCGCGCGGCGCCGGGCGGCGGGCGCAGCTTCGCGCTGCACTTCAACTATCCGGGCGCGCCGCGCGAACAGGCCGTCACCTGGCGCTTGGAGCTGCTCGGTCCATCCGGGCGGCCGGTGCAGCGCTGGTTCGGCGTCGAACGCCTGCTCGAGGGTCCCGTCACCCTGCGCATCCCGTGGGCCGGCCGGGCCAATGCCGCGGCCCTGCCCGACGGCGTCTATCAATTGCGCCTGCGCGCGCTGTCGCGCGACCGCGCCGCGGGCGCACCGGCGCGGATGGCGTCGCGGCGCGCCGGGCCGGCGGCCGACGCCGCCCTGGCGGCGGTCGAACGCACGCTGGCCGGCGACCAGCCCGACCTGATCGAGCAACGCTGGGACATTATCGTCGGCAACCCGGCGCCGCGCGCCATGCCCGCCTTCCGGGCGCTGCCCGGGCGCGCCGACGTCGCAGCCGGCGCCGCGGCCGCACCGGCGCCGGCCGCCCTGCCCTTCACCGTCTACTATGGCAATCTGCACAGCCAGACCAACCACAGCGACGGCGGCGCCGACGTGGCGCACTGCGCCGGCGCCCAGCATCCGCAAAGCGGCGCGTTCGGTCCGGGCGACGCCTACGCGTTCGCCCGCGGGCGCGGACTCGACATCCTGGTCACGTCCGAGCACAACCACATGTACGACGGCTCCGACGGCACCAACGGCAACGCCGATCCGGTCAGCGCGCAAGCGCTGTACCGCGCCGGCCTGGCGCAGGCGCGCGAATTCAACACCGGCCATCCCGACTTCGCCGCCATCTACGGCCAGGAATGGGGCGTCATCAACAACGGCGGCCACCTGAACATTTTCAACAGCCAGGAACTGCTGGGCTGGGAACGCAACGACCGCCAGCAACTGCTGGCCGACACGCTGACGCCCAAGAACGAGTACGCCGCCCTGTACGCGCTGATGCGCGAGCGCGGTTGGATCGGCCAATTCAACCACCCGGCGCTAAGCGGCCAGTTCCGTGTCGGCGGCGTGCCGTTCGGCTACAGCCCCGACGGCGACGAGGCCATGGCCCTGTGCGAAATCATGAACAGCTCGGCCTTCTCGACCAACCTCACGGAGACCGAGAGCCACCGCAGCAATTACGAACTGGCCTGCAACAAGGCGCTCGAAGCGGGCTACCACGTCGCCTTCAGCAGCAACCAGGACAACCACTGCGCCAACTGGGGCGCGTCCTACACCAACCGCACCGGCATCCTAATCCCCAACGGCGTCGCGCTGTCGCAGGCCAGCGTGTTCGAGGCGCTGAAGGCGCGGCGCGTGTTCGCGACGATGGACAAGGCGTCGCAACTGGTGCTGACCGCCAACGGCCACCTGATGGGCGAACGCTTCAGCAACAGCGGCCCGCTGCATTTGCTCGTCAACCACGCCAACTCGGCGGGGCGCGGCGTGGCCACGGTCGCCGTCTTCGAAGGCGTTCCCGGGCGCAACGGGGCGGTCACGCAACTCTCCCGCGAGGCCGCCACCACCATCACGCCGGCCGACGGCGAGCATTACTATTACGCCAAAGTAACGCAGGACGACGGCAACGTGTTGTGGTCGGCGCCGGTGTGGGTCAACCAGCGCGGCTGCGAATAGCAGACGCCGCTGCGGCGGGACTCGCCCCCCACCCCGGTCCGGCCCCAGGGCTACGCCCTTGGCGTCGATTCTTACCGCCCGCTACTTTTCCAAATGAACATGGCGACGTCGATGTGCGCCCGCCAACCACGCGCGCTGGTGCTCTGGAGCAATTCATGTCACAGTGTGCTTACTGTCGCCCACTCCGCGCGGCTTGGCCACACATGAGAGACATCCGAATGCGAGCATATCGAAAACTGGCTGGCGACGCCCCGCGGGCACAGGCCGCCGTCGGCGGCGGGCACGCCGGCGCGGACGCCGACCCCTACCAGTGGCTGGAAGATGTCACCGGCGACAAGCCGCTGGCCTGGGTGCGCCGGCACAACGCCGCGACCCGGCATGAAATCGAGGGCCGGGCCCAGTTCGCGCCCATGCACGCGCGCCTGAAAACGGTGCTCAATTCCAGCGAGCGCATCCCCTACGTCAGCAAGAACGGCGCGCACTACTACAATTTCTGGCGCGACGCCGGGCATGTGCGCGGCATCTGGCGCCGCACCACGCTGGCGCAGTTCCAGCTGGCGCAGCCGGACTGGGAAACCGTGATCGACCTCGACCAGCTGGCCGAGGCCGAACGCGAAAACTGGGTCTGGGGCGGCGCGTCCTGCCTCTACCCGCTGGGCCAGCGCTGCCTGGTCTCGCTCTCGCGCGGCGGCGGCGACGCCCACGTCGTGCGCGAATACGACATCGAGCGGCGCGCCTTCGTCGAGGACGGCTTCATGCTGGCCGAGGCCAAGGGCGGCGCGTCCTGGATCGACCTGGACACGCTGCTGGTGTCGACCGACTTCGGCGCCGGCTCGCTGACCAACTCCGGCTACCCGCGCATGGTCAAGGAATGGCGCCGCGGCACCCCGCTGGCGCAGGCGCGTACGCTGTACGAGGCCACGCCCGACGACCTCGGCGTGGGCGCCTACCGCGACTTCACGCCCGGCTACGAGCGCCAGTTCATCGAGCGCCAAAGCGGCTTCTACAGCAGCGAACTGTTCCTGCGCAGCGGCGACACGCTGACCCGGATCGCCAAGCCCGACGACGCCAACGCCTACACGGTGCGCGACCAGTTGATTATTGACCTGCGCTCGGACTGGCAGGTCGGCGGCAAGACCTATCCGCAGGGCGCGCTGCTGGCGACCGACTTCGTCGACTTCCTGGCGGGCGGGCGCGACTTCGAGCAGCTGTTTACGCCGACGCCGACCAAGTCGCTCGACGGCCTTACCGCCACCCGCGGCGCGCTGCTGCTGAACGAACTGGAAAACGTCAGGAACCGCATCGTCGAACTGCGCCGGATCGATGGCCGGTGGCAACGCCGCGCGGTCGATGCGCCGGCCTTCGGCACGCTGGAGCTGAGCGCGCTCGACCCGATCGACTCGGACCAATACTTCCTGACGGTGACGGACTTCCTCAACCCGACCACGATGTACCTGGCGCAAGCCGGCGACGACGCGCGCGCCAGTCTGAAGGCGCTGCCGGCGTTCTTCGACGCCCGGCCCTACACGGTGCAGCAGTTCGAAGCGCGCTCGGCGGACGGCGTCGGCGTGCCCTACTTCGTCATCATGGCCAGGGATACCAAGCTCGACGGCAAGAACCCAACCGTGCTGTACGGCTACGGCGGCTTCGAGGTGTCGATGAAGCCGTTCTATAGCGGCGTTACCGGCGAAGCCTGGCTGAACAACGGCGGCGTCTACGTGCTGGCCAACATCCGCGGCGGCGGCGAATTCGGCCCGCGCTGGCACCAGGCGGCGTTGAAGGAGCAGCGCCAGCGCGCCTACGACGACTTCATCGCGGTGGCGCAGGACCTGATCGCGCGCCGGCTCTCCAGTCCCCGCCACCTCGGCATCATGGGCGGCAGCAACGGCGGCCTGCTGGTCGGCGCCGTGATGGTGCAGCGGCCCGACTTGTTCAACGCCGTGGTGTGCCAGGTGCCACTGCTCGACATGCGGCGCTACAGCAAGCTGCTGGCCGGCGCCTCGTGGATGGACGAATACGGCGACCCGGACGACCCGGCGCAATGGGCCTACATCGGCAAATACTCGCCGTACCACAACGTGAAGGCGGGTCGCAACTATCCGCGCGCGCTGTTTACCACCTCGACCCGCGACGACCGCGTCCACCCCGGCCACGCGCGCAAGATGGTGGCGAAAATGCGCGACCAGGGCCACGACGTGCTGTATTGGGAGAATTTGGAGGGTGGCCACGCCGGCGCGGCCAACAACGACCAGCAAACGCAAATGTGGGCGCTGACTTACACATTCCTGCTGAATCAACTGCAGTAGGATTCCCGTAGGTCGGGTGTAACCCGACTGGCGTCGGCGGCGGCGCGGCGTCGGATGACGCGTTCGCCTCGGCGGCCTGCGCATCCGACCTGCGGCAGCCGTCAAGCTAACGCATTTCCAGCGGCACCTTGCGCCGCGGCGGCGGAAACGCCCGGTCCAGCTCGGCCAGGTCCTGCGCCGCCAGCACGATATCCAAGGCCGCCCGGTTGTCCTGCACATGGGCCGGATTGACCGCCTTCGGAATGGCGATCACGCCGTCCTGGCGCAGCAACCACGCCAGCGCGATCTGCGCCGCGCTGGCGCCGTGGCGCGCCGCGACCGCCTTCAGCGCCGGCGTTTCCAGCAGGCGCTTCTGCTCGCCCGGCTCCGACGCCAGCGGCGAATACGCCATCAGCGGCACGCCGTGCTGGCGGCACCACGGCAGCAAATCCCATTCAATACCGCGGCGGCCCAGGTTGTACAGCACCTGGTTGCTGGCGAGCGCCGCGCCGCCGGGCAACGCGGCGGCCTCCAGCATGTCGCCCGTGTCGAAGTTGCTAACGCCGAAATCGCGTATCTTGCCGGCCCGTTGCAAAGCCTCGAACGCCTCCAGCGTCTCCTGCAGCGGCACCGCGCCGCGCCAGTGCAGCAGGTACAGGTCGAGGTGGTCGGTGCCGAGCCGGCGCAAGCTGCGCTCGCACGCGGCCCGGACGCCGTGGCGGTCGGCGTTGTGCGGATATACCTTGCTGACCAAAAACACCTGGTCGCGCCGGCCGGCGATGGCCGCCCCGACCACCTCCTCGCTGCCGCCGTCGGCGTACATCTCGGCGGTGTCGATCAGCGACATGCCGAGGTCGAGGCCCAGTCGCAGGGCGTGAATTTCGCGTTCCTTCTGGGCCGGGTCTTCGCCCATGAACCAGGTGCCTTGTCCCAGCGCGGCAATCGGCCGGCCGGATGGCAGTAGTAATGTCTTCAATCTCGTCTCCGCATTGGCTGGCGCAGCCATGTCCATGAACAAAACGCCTAGCCTAACAGTTTTCCGCGCCGGCCAGCGCCGTCGCAGCTACGCCGGGCGCTGCAGCAGCACCAGGCGCAGCGCCAGCGACAGCATCAGCGCCGCCAGCGCATACGGCCGCATCCGGCCCAGCGTCGGCCTGCCCGCCAGATAGCGTCCGGCCGCGCCGCCGATCCAGCCCAGCAGCGTGTGAAACACCGTGCCGATGAGGGTCAGCACGCAACCGAGAACGAACAACTGCCGCGCCACCGGGCCGCGCCCGAGGTCGACGAACTGCGGCAGGAAGACCATGAAAAACAGCAGGGCCTTCGGGTTCAACAGGCTGTTCAGCATCGCGCGTCTGAACACCGTCGCCAACGAGATCGACGCGCACGCCGCGGCGGCCTGCGCCGGACTTCGCCGCAGCGCCTGGTACGCCAGGTGCAGCAGGTACAGCACGCCGGCATAGCGGATCAGCTCGAACGCCGGCGGCCAGGCGGCGACGACGGCGGTAACGCCGCTTGCCGTCAACAGCGTCAGCAGCAAATCGGCGGCGCCAATGCCCAGCGCCGCCGCCACGCCGCCGCGCGCGCCGTGGCTGGCGCCCTGCGCCAGGACGAACGCCATATTCGGGCCGGGCGACAACAGCAGCAGCGTCACGGCCGCGCCGAACATGAACAGGGTGCCAAAGGCAATCATCGCGGCGCTCCAGAGTTGAGGGAGCGGCCAGCATAGCCGGATTATCTGATACAGTTAAAGAATTGTCCTAGATACAAACACGATGCCCGCGATCCGCTACAAAACCATCGTCGACGACTTCAGCGCCCGCATCGGCAGCGGCGCCTTGCGTCCCGGCACGCAACTGCCGACGCTGCGCGCGCTGATGCGCCAACACCGCATCGCGCTGGCGACCGCCTCGCGCGTCTACGGCGAACTGGAGGCGGCCGGCCTGGTGGCCGCCGAAACCGGCCGCGGCACCTTCGTGCGCGACACCTCGCTGCCGCGCGGCCTGGGCCTGGAGCAGCAGGCGGCGCGCCGCGGCGCGGTCGACCTGACCTTCAACTACCCGTCGCTGCCGGGCCAGGCCGAACTGCTGCGCGACGGCTTGCGCAAACTCGCCGGCGCCGGCGACCTGGACGCGCTGCTGCACTCGGCGCCGCAGGGCGGTCGCCCGCACGAGCGCGCCAGCGTCGCCAAACACCTGCGCAACCGCGGCATCCGCGTGCCGGCCGAGCAGGTGTTGATTGTCAACGGCGCCCAGCAGGGCCTGTCGAGCGTGGTGCTGGGCCTGCTCAAACCGGGCGACGTGCTGGCGCTCGACGCGCTGACCTACCCCGGCATGAAAACGCTGGCGCAGACCTTCCGGCTCGACCTCGAGGCGCTGCCGCAACGCGACGGCGCGACCTGCCTGGACGCGCTGGAGGCGCTGTGCCGGCGCCGCCCGGTGCGCGCGCTGTACGCCATGCCGACGCTGCACAATCCGCTCGGCTCGGTGATGGCGGCGCCGGCGCGGCGCCGCCTGGCCGCGCTGGCCGAGCGCTACGACTTCCTGATCATCGAGGACGGCGCCTACGCCTTCCTGGCAGAGCCGGCGCCGGCGCCGTTGTTCACGCTGGCGCCGCGGCGCACCGTCTACGTTTCCGGCCTGTCGAAAAGCGTCGCCTCGGGGCTGCGCTTCGGCTTCGTCGCGGCGCCGGCGCCATTGATGCCGGCGCTGCAACGCGCCATCCGCGTGTCGACCTGGAGCACGCCGTCGCTGACGGTGGCGCTGGGCTGCGAGTGGATCGAGGCGGGCGAAGTGGACGCGCTGGAGGAGAGGAAACGGGTCGACGCGCGGCGCCGTCAAAGCCTGGCGCGGCGCGTGTTGAGCGGCTGCGCCATCACCGCGCATCCGTCCTCGTATTACCTGTGGCTGGCGCTGCCCGACGAGTTGCGCGCCGACGGCGTCGCCGCGCAACTGGAGCGGCAAGGCGTGATGGTGACGACCGCCGAACCGTTCGCCGCGGGCGCCCACGCGCCGCACGCGCTGCGCCTGGCGCTGGGGTCGGTCGCGCTGGACGCGCTGGAGGCGGCGCTGCGGCAGGTGCGCCTGGCCGCGCAGGGATAGCGGCGATGGCGCCGTGAAGGCGCCGGCGAGTCGGTTAAGCGGCAATGCCGCCGAGGTCGGGCGCGGCCACCGGCCAGACAAAATCGTCGCGCAACAGGCCGTACACCCAAAGGTCGCAGAACGCGCCGTCGAGCAACTCGGCCTGCCGCAGCACGCCTTCGCGCACAAAACCCAGGCGCTCGGCCAGGCGGATGCTCGGCGCGTTCGCCGCCACGCAGCGCAACTCGACCCGGTTGACGTCGAGCGCCTGGAAACCGTACGCCAGGATGGCGCGCACCGCCAGCGTCGCAATACCGTTGCCCTGGTAGTCGGCGCCGATGTAATAGCCGATCGATACCTTGTGGTGCTCGGTCTCGATGTGGTTCAGACGGACCGCCCCGCACAACTCGCCGTGCGAAAAGATATGCCATTCCAACACGTCCCCGCTCTCGGCGAGCGCGTCGGCGTGGCGCAGATACGCCTCGGCGTCGGCCGGCGACGCCAGCGCCGTGACGGCGGGCAAATAGCACAACAAATAAGCGTGGTTCTTCTGCACCAATGCCGCCAGCGCCGCCGCGTCCGCCACCGCCACAGGGACCGCCCGCAGCGACGGTGCAACTTCAAGAATGCTAGCTTTCATGGCGCTCCGAAAATGGGCTGGCGTGGAATCTCCGCCAATGTTGACGAATTGAAAATCCAAGTATGCCGCATAAACCCGGCGCGGGCAATCCATCCGCCGCCATCGGCTGCCAAACCCGCGAACATGCCAAAAAACAACGCGATCAGCGGTGCGTGGCGTGGCGCTTCAGGCGGCGTGGATTGTGATGCCGCGCGGCGCGCCCGCCATGGCGCGCGCGCGCAACTGGCCGCAGCCGCCGTCGACTTCCTGCCCGGCCGAGTCGCGCAGCTTGGTCAGCACGCCGCGCTGGCGCAACGCCGCCGCGATCGCCCGCGCCCGCTCCCAGCTCGGGCGCTTGAAGTCAAGGTCGGCGACGGTATTGTAGGGAATCATGTTGAGCACCGCGTACTGCCCCTTGAGCAATTCGACGATGCCGTCCATTTCGTCCTCGCCGTCGTTGACGCCCTCCAGCAGCGTCCACTGGTACTGCACCGGGTAGGCGGTGGCGCGGGCGTATTCCTGGCCCAGTTCGACCAGTTCGCGCGGCGTCAGGCGCGGCGCCCGCGGCAGCAGCTTTTCGCGCAGGGCCGGCTTGGTGGTGTGCAGCGACAAGGCCAGCGCCGGCTTGACCGCGCCCCGCGGCAGGCGCTGGAACACGCGGGCGTCGCCAACCGTCGAGAAGACCAGGTTCTTGTGGCCGATGTTGCCCTCGGTACCCAGCAAGTCGATCGCCTCCATCACGTTGTCGAGGTTGTGCGCCGGTTCGCCCATGCCCATGAACACCACCTTCTTGACGGGGCGCTGGCGGCGCCCCAGCACCACCTGGGCGATGATTTCGGCGCTGCTGAGCTGGCGGATCAGGCCGTCGCGGCCGGTCATGCAGAACTGGCAGCCGACCGCGCAGCCGATCTGGCTCGACACGCACAGGCCGTCGCGCGGCAACAGCACGCTTTCCACCGTCTGGCCGTCGGCCAGGCCGACCAGCAGCCGCGCCGAGCCGTCCTCCGCCGGGTGCGAACTGAGCAGGCGCGCCAGGCCGTGCAGCTCGGCGTCCAGCGCCGGCAGCGCCTCGCGCACGCCCCGCGGCAGGAAGTCGTTGGGGCGGCGCCGGCCCTGGTCGTGCGGCTGGGCCAGCACCCAGTCGCGCAGCACGCGTTGTTCGTGCAGTGGCTTGGCGCCCAGCGCGCGCAGGCGCTGGCGTATCGTTTCAATGTGCATGGGGCGGGCGGTAGCGGTAGTGTGGGCGTGATTTTAAACGCTAACCGGCGAACGCGCGTCGTAGTTGCTCGATATCGATTTTTTTCATTTGCATCATGGCCGCCATGGCGCGCCGCGCCTTGGCCTGGTCGGCGTCGCCGAGCATCTCGATGAGCACGCGCGGCACCACTTGCCAGGAGACGCCATATTTATCCTTGAGCCAGCCGCACTGCTGCGCCGCTTCGTCGCCGCCTTCGGACAGGCGCCGCCAATAATGGTCGGTTTCCATTTGGGTTTCGCAACTAATTTGAAACGACACGGCTTCGTTGAACTTGAACACCGGGCCGCCGTTGAGGGCGGTGAAGGCCTGGCCGTCCAGCTCGAAGGCGGCCACCATCACGCTGCCGGGCGCCTTGCCGTGGACTTCCCGGCCGGCTTCGCCGTAGCGCGAGATCGCGGTGATCTTGGAATGCGGAAAAATGCCGGTGTAGAAATTGGCGGCCTCTTCGGCCTGGTCGTCGAACCACAGGCAGGGGGTGATTTTTTGAGCGCTTTGCACGGTGTGTCTCCAATGAAAGAATGGCGGGGACCGCGGCGCGGCGGCCGCGGCGTAGCGAAATTGCCAACGCCAGACTACCCGGCTTGGCCGCCGTCAGGCGCGCCGCTGGTGCAGGTTGACAGTGCCGCGGCGGCAAACGATACTGAGGTATCGATGCCGTGGCGCCGCCCGGCAGCAACCCCATGCAAGCGTGGCCCCTATGCCAGAAGCGCCGACCTTCCCCATTCGCAAGGAATGCCCGCCCGGGGCCTGCGTGTGCGCGCGCGAGGAACTGCTGCTCGACCCCGCCGGCGACACGCGCATACTCAGGCTGACCCGCGAGGAAGAGAAAAAACTCATCGAGCGCATCGACGCCATTTCCAGCTACGCCGATTTGCGCAAGATTGGCGAGCGCATGCAGGCGCTGCTCGGCGTCGCGCTGAATATCACGCCGAGCGAGCGCGGGGTGCGCACCGTGCGCGGCATCAGCGTCGCGCTGGCCGAGCGCCCCGGCCTGTGCCGCAAGACCCGGCAGGCGATTCCGGCGGCGGTGCGTAAGTGCCTGGAGCGCAATCCCGAGATCGTCTACGCGCTGCTGAACGAACGCGATTTGCTGGGCGGGGAGTAAGCGGGAAACGGCGCCGCCGCGGGCCAACGTTGTCGGGTTGCGCCCGATGGGCCAACCCGGACTGCGAACATCGACAACCGCGCGCCTGAGCCTTACCTGACGCTTGGCAACAGGAAGCTGGCTAGCCCGCAGGCTTTGTTGGAACGCTTGACTTCCTGCGCGCCGCAGCTTTGCGCGCGGCCGCCCTTGTCGAAGCAGGCCCGCACCTCGCGCAGGAAGCGCCCGCCATCACCGCAAAACGGCAGCAGCGAATCGGCCGGCATGGCCGGGTTGGCCGCCTTGAACGCCCGGACCAACTCGGCGCTGCTGGTGCGCACCGGCGTGGCCGGACGCTGGAAGGCCGGCGGGATGGTGATCCGCTCCTTCAGTTCGCGCGACAAGTCGAAGTAGGCGGCCGGCGCCAAACCGGAACAGGTGCCGTGCTTCGACCATTCGTGCCCGGCCAGGCCGGGCGACGGGTAGATCGCCGCGTATTTTTGCCGAACGTCGGCCGGCAGCGGCGCCGTCGAGCAGTTCTGCGGATAACCGTTGACGTACTGCGGCCACAGCCCGTGCAGCACGAAGCCCAGCTGGCGTCCGCTGGCGCACTGGTTGGCGTCCTGGCGCGTGGCGCAATAGGACGGCGACCAGCTCAGCGCCACCGTGTAATAGTCGAACTGGCCGGCCACGCCGGCTTGCTCGTGTCCGCCGCCGCGCTGCTGGCGCCGCTCCGCCTGCGCGCCGCACGCCAGCGCCAGCAAGGCCGCGAAAAGAATCGTTTGACTTGTTTTCACTCCACACTCCCAAGATTGGTACCACGGATTGGACGCGGCTGGCGTCCATCAAAATATCCACACCGCAACATGTATATAATATAATGATTGCGCGAAAGGCAGCGGGTTGATACGAACCCGCGCGAGAACACGGCAGTGACACTAACCAATGAGCCCACCATGCCAGTCCGTTTGAACTTTATTCGCGTCCTAGCCGTTGGCATGGCCCGGCGCGGCGTCGGCCAGCCGGCGCGGCAGCGAAAAGACGAAGCATACCCCATGGCCGGGTTCGCTCTCAAGGCGCACGCTGCCCTTGAAGATCGCCTGCACGATGTTGTGCACGATCGACAGGCCCAGGCCGGAACCGCCCTGCCCCATCTTGGTGGTGTAAAAGGGTTCGAACACCTTGCCCTGCAAGGCTTTCTCGATGCCGCGGCCGTCGTCCCGGTAGACCAGTTCGACCCGGTCGTGCCGGGCGCTGGCGCTGATGGTAATGCGGCCGCCGTCGCGCCCCTCGAAGCCGTGGTTGATCGAGTTGGTCACCAGGTTGGTGATGATCTGGTCCATCGAGCCGGGGTAGCTGTCCATGCCGATGCCGGCCGGGATCCGCACCTCCAGCGTGACGCGCGCGCGCCGCGTAATCGGCCCCAGCGCCGCGGCCATGTCCTGCACCGTCTTGCGCAGGTCGAACAGGCGGCGCTGCTGGCTGGCCTGGTCGACGGCGACCTGCTTGAAGCTCATGATCAACTCGCCGGCGTGCAAGCCGTTGCGCTCGATCAGTTCGCAGGCCGTCTTGCCGTGGCCGAGGAATTCCTGCAGCGCCGCGAAGGTCAGCCGCTTGCCGGCGGCGAGCCGGTCGACGCCGTCGATGGCTTCCTTCAGCGTCGACGAGGACAGCACGATGTTGCCCAACGGCGTGTTCAACTCGTGCGCGACGCCGGCCACCAGGCGCCCCAGCGAGGCCATCTTCTCGGTGAGCATGATTTGCTTCATGGCCTGCTGCAACTCGGCGGTGCGGGCGGCAACGCGCTCCTCGAGCCGGTTGTTGAGCGTGAGCAGTTCGAACTCGGCCTGCTTGCGCGCGGTGACGTCGGAATACGTGCCGATCATGCGCAAGGCCTGGCCGGCGCCGTCGCGCCCGACCACCATGCCGCGGATGAGCAGCCATTTCCAGTCGTCGCCGACCTTGAAGCGGTGTTCGTTGGTGAACTGGCCGCCGCCCCCTTCGAGGTGCGCCTCGATGGCCTCGGTCAGCGCCGCCAGGTCGTCCGGATGGACGTGGCCGCGCCAGTCGCTGAACGGGACGCGGCCGTCGGCGCCGGCGAAGCCGAGCAGCTCCAGGCAGCGCGCCGAATAGAACATCGAGCCGGCGCCGATGTCCCAGTCCCACACGCCGTCGCCGGCGCCCTCGAGGGCGAAATGCCAGCGCCGCTCGCTCTCGCGCAGCAACTCCAGCGCCTGCTGCTCGCCGCCGCGCAGCAGCTGGAGCTCGCGGCGCACCCGTTCGGCCTCGTCGGCGCGCACCGCCGCGTCCTCGCGCGCGCGCAGATGGGCGGCGTCGATCATTTGCAGGTCGCGCTCGACGATGCCGCGAAATTGTTGCAACAATTGCAAGAACACCGGGCTGTAGGGGTTTTCGCGCCCGTCCAGCACGCAAATGGTGCCGAACAGGTGCTGGTCCGGCCAGGTCAACGGCAGGCCCATATAGGACACCATGCCCAGCTTGACGTCGGGGTTGTCGCGCCAGCGCGGATCGGCCAGCGCGTCGGGGACGATCAGGTGGGCGCGCGTGGCCAGCACCGTTTCGCAGTACAGGCCGCTGCCCAGCGGCGCCGCCTCGTCTTCTTCGTAGGGGTTGCCGTCCGAACGGCTCGACACGCACACCTTGATCGACGCCGGCTCCACGCGCATGATCAGCGCGGCGGGGATCTGCACAATCCGGGTCAGCAGGTCGAGCAGCTCCTGCCATTTGTGCAAGACATCGTGGTCGATCGCCGCCTCGCGCACATTGATGCTCGTTGTACCCACCCGGCCTCCCGAAGACGACAAATAGTGCGGGCGCCGCCAGCTTGCGGCTGCGCGGCCTGCTCGGGCGCCCAGGCGTTCGCCTTATTATAAGGTAGAACGGCGCCCGCACCGGCGCGCAATTAGGTCTTGACACCTGCGGGTACAAGAGTATCTTTTAGGCTGCTGTTTTTGTAGCCCGCCCCACCCCACCATAGGCGCCGCATCAAACGTGTTGATCCCCAAAGTCCTTCTCGTCAATGACGACCCGGCCAGCCTGTTCGCCCTCGAAAGCCTGTTGACGGACGCGGCCACGCGGCTCGAATACGAACTGTTCAGCGCCGGCTCCGGCAAGGAGGCGCTGCGCCAGGTGCTGCGCCACGACTTCGCCGTGATCCTGCTCGACGTCGGCATGCCCGGCATGGACGGCTTCGAGACGGCCGAGGCGATCCATTCGCACCCGCGTTCGGACGCCGTGCCGATCATCTTCATCACCGCCCACTACGCCGATGAAATCGACCGGCTGCGCGCCTACCAGAGCGGCGCCGCCGACTACCTGTTAACGCCGATCATCGCGCAGGTGTTGCAGACCAAGGTCGCGGTGTTCGTCGAGATGGCCAAGAAAAACATCCTGCTGCAAGCCAAATCGGCGCAGTTGGCCAAGCTGAACCAGGACTTGCGGGTGCAGCGCCTGCAAGACCTGGAGCGCATCAACGCCGAACTCGAACTCGAAGTGGCCGAGCGCAAGCTGGCCGAGCAGCGCGCCTGCGAGCTGTCAATCCGCGACCCGCTGACCGGGCTGGTGAACCGGCGCTCGCTGATCCAGCAGCTCGAACACGCCGTCACGCTGGCCGACCGCCAGGGCGGCGAGTTCGCGCTGCTGTTCCTCGACCTCGACAAGTTCAAGGGCGTCAACGACAGCTACGGCCACGAGGCCGGCGACGAGCTGCTGCGCCAGGTGGCGGCGCGGCTGACGGCGGCGGTGCGCGTCTCGGACGTCGTCGCGCGCCTGGGCGGCGACGAATTCGTCGTGCTCGTCGAGGGCAAGTCGGCCGCCGCCAACGCGGCCCGGGTGGCCAAGAAGATCGCCCAGGCGCACGCCCGCCCCTACGCCATCGGCCGGCACCAGATCCGCACCTCGAGCAGCATCGGCATCGGCCTGTACCCGCAGGACGGCGCCTCGGCGCAACTGCTGATGAAGAACGCCGACCTGGCGATGTACCACGCCAAGCAGTTGCAGCGCGGCGGCATCAGCTTCTTCCACGAGGCCTTCAACGAGCGCGAAATCGAGCGCGAGCAATGGCGCCGGGAACTGCGCGCGGCGCTCGACGGCGACCAGCTGGAGCTGTACTACCAGCCCACCGTCGACATCGCCAGCGGCGCCGTGGTGGCGGTCGAGGCGCAACTGCACTGGCGCCACCCGCGCCTGGGCCTGCTCGCCGCGCCCGACTGGCAGGCCGAGGTGCCCGACCTGGCGCTGCTCGACCGGCTCGACGATTGGAGCATCGCCGCCGCCTGCGCCCAGGCCGCGCGCTGGCGCGGCGCAGGGGGGGGGGGGGGGGGGGGGGGGGGGGGGGGGGGGGGGGGGGGGGGGGGGGGGGGGGGGGGGAGGGAGAGAAGAGAACACCCA
>NZ_JBJXIB010000011.1:0-64845 GCF_046115965.1 Janthinobacterium sp. CG_23.3
GATGCGCGAGGACCAGAGAGGAGAAGCCTCAGCAGTCAACACACCGAAAACAACGTACGTCCCCACCCCTCCCCCTCCCCCCCCCCCCCGCCGCCGCGCCGGCGCCGGCGCCGGCGCCGGCCAATCCGCTGTGGCTGAAGGCGCAGGGCGTGTGGACCAGCTGGAGCAGCGAAATGTGGACCGACGTGCGCCAGCTGATCCGCCTGCGCAGCGTCGAGACGCCGGAGGCGCTGCTGCTGTCGCCGACGCAGGCGTACTTCCTGCGCGAAAACGTCAAGCTGCGCCTGCTCAACGCGCGCCTGGCGCTGCTATCGCGCAACGAGACGGCCTTCCGCAGCGACCTGATCGCGGCGCAGGACGCGCTGGTGAAGTACTTCGACACCCGCGCCCAGCCCACCCAGACCGCGCAGGCGCTGCTGCGGCAAGTGCAGGCAAGCAATCTCGCGATTGACATGCCGACCTTGTCCGAGAGCCTGAACGCGGTGCGCAACTACAAAGCGAAGCCTTAAGCCCCATGCGTCTATTTCTCTGGTTACTCGCCCTGATGGCCACCGCCATCGGCATCGCCGTGACGGCGCGCTTCAACCCCGGCAACGTGGTGCTGTTCTACCCGCCGTACCGGATGGACCTGTCGCTGAACTTCTTCCTGGTGCTGCAGGCGCTGCTGTTCGTGTTGCTGTACCTGGCGCTGCGGGCCTTCCGCGCCACCGTCAGGATGCCCGGCCGGGTCGCCGAATACCGTCTGCGCAAGCGCGAGCGCGACGCCAACAAGGGCTTGCGCGACGCCCTGAAGGCGCTGTTCGAGGGGCGTTTCGGGCACGCCGAAAAAGCCGCGCTGCGCGCCGGCGAGCTGCCCGAGAACGCCGGCCTGGCCGCGCTGATCGGCGCGCGCGCCGCGCACCGCATGCGCCAGGGCGAGCGGCGCGACCTGTGGCTGAGCAAGGTCGCCGGCGACGCCGCGCTGAAAACCGCGCGCCTGATGACGGTCACCGAATTGCTGGTCGACGAGCACCAGCCGGAGGCGGCGCTGGAGGCGGTACGCGAACTCAACGCCAGCGGCACGCGCCACATCCACGCGCTGCAATGGTCGCTCAAGGCGCACCAGCAAGCCAAGAACTGGCCGGAAGTGCTGCGCCTGGTGCGTTCGCTCGACAAGCACCGCGCGCTGCACCCGGCGCTGTCGTCGCGCCTGCGCGAGCTGGCCTACGACGACCTGCTGTCGGACCGCACCCACGACGCCGAATCGGTGATGCGGGTCTGGTCGAGCATTCCCGGCGTCGACCGGGTCAAGCCCTACGTCGCCTGCCGCGCCGCCACCGCCCTCAACTTGCGCGGCCTGCACGACGAGGCGCGCCTGGTGGCCGAGGAGGCGCTCGCCGCCAACTGGGACGAGCGCGTGGTGCGCGCCTACCGCGAGGCGGCGGCGCCGTCGGGCACGCCGGCGCTGCTGGCGCAGATCGAACATTGCGAGCGCTGGCTGCGGCAGCGCCCGGCCGACGCCGAACTGGCGCTGACGCTGGGCGCGCTGTGCCTGAAACAAAAACTCTGGGGCAAGGCCCAGCGCCACCTGGAACAGGCGCTGTCGGACGCCGGCGACGCGCGCATGGTGCGCGAAGCCCATCTGAAGCTGGCGCAGTTGCACGACGCGCTGCAACAGCCGGACGAGGCGGCGGCGCACTACCGCCAGTGCGCGCTGGCGACGATCCTGTAAGCGCGGTGCCGGACGGCCCGTTTTTCGCAAGAGAAACGGGCCGTTTTTCTTGCTGCGCCGCACAAACCGGCGCCGCTTCGTTATAATTACGCCGGTAAAAATTAATCATCTGCAAACCGAGGAAATTCCATGAGTCTGAACAAAGTGTCATCCGGGCGCGACCTGCCGAACGATTTCAACGTCATCATCGAAATTCCGATGAACGCCGATCCGATCAAGTACGAAGTCGACAAGGAAAGCGGCGCCATTTTCGTCGACCGCTTCATGGGTACCGCGATGCACTACCCGTGCAACTACGGTTACGTGCCGAACACGCTGTCCGACGACGGCGACCCGGTTGATGTGCTGGTGGTCACGCCGTTCCCGCTGTTCCCGGGCGTGGTGGTGCGTTGCCGTCCCATCGGCGTGCTGAAAATGACCGACGAAGCGGGCGAAGACGCCAAAGTGCTGGCCGTGCCGGTCGACAAGGTACTGTCGATCTACAGCCACTGGCAGAAGCCGGAAGACTTGAACGAACTGCGCCTGCGCCAGATCCAGCATTTCTTTGAGCATTACAAGGATCTGGAAAAAGGCAAATGGGTCAAGATCGACGGCTGGTACGGCCCGGAAGACGCGAAAGCGGAAATCCTGAACGGCGTCGCCTCGTACAAGAAGCAGGAAGAAGCGGAAGCGGCGAAGTAAGCCGCGGCCGCCGCCCGCACCGGCTCCGGGCCGGGCGGGCGCACAAGACAAGCGCACTCCCGCGGTTACGCGGCGTGCGCTTCTTTTTTGCGCCGGCCGCGCGCGCAAGCTCGGCGGGGCGCGTGATCTGCGACAAACTCCCGGCGGACTCGGCGCGCGCCGCCCGGAACTCGCGCCGCGTGAATCGATCTGACTCCTATCGGACGGCGTCGTCCGTTCGACTGGAGGGGAGGCTGATCGATGATTTCCGTTCCCGCACTGATGCAGTCGTGGTGGATAGCCGCGCTGCGCGGCGCCATCGCGGTCTGCTTCGGCGTCTTCGCCTTGGCCATGCCGGGCGTGACGCTGATCTCCCTCGTTGCCGTGTTTGCCGTGTACGCCATGCTGGCCGGCGCGGTGGCGGTGGCGGGCGCGCTGCGCTGCCGCAAGCAAGCCGACGACTGGTGGATTTTGCTGTTGTCGGGCGTCGTCAGCAGCGTCGCCGGGCTGTTGGCGACGCTGCACCCGGCGCTGACGGTGCTGGCCCTGGTGGTCGTCATTGGCGTCAACGCCCTCGTCACCGGCGTGCTCGACATCGTGCTGGCGGTGCGGCTGCGCAAGGTCATCGGCGGCGAGTGGTTGTTGATACTCGGCGCGGCCACGTCCCTCGTCTTCGGCTTGTTGATCCTGGCCTACCCGGGCGCCGGTGCGCTGGCGCTGGTATGGATGATCGGCGCCTGCGCACTGCTCACAGGCACCTTGTACCTGGCGCTGGCCTACCGCGTCTACGCCGGCCGGCAACCCGGGCCGGCGGCGTCCCGGTCGCGCGACGCCGGAACCAGGCACGAGCGCCGCGCCGGCGAACGGCGCATGAGGTCGGCCGCCCACTAGCGCGCCGCCCGGCGGCAGCCGGGCGCGCACGGCGGGCATCGTTTGAACACGGCCGGTGGCGACGCCGGCGAAACCGCGGAGGCGGGTATGGCAATCGCGACAATCGACAAGCCGCATTGGCAAGAATATTTCGACCGGATGTCGAAGCTACTGCCGGGTAAAAGCGTCGAACTGGAAGTCGACGCGCTGGAAATTGGCAGCCATATCGAAGCCGAATGGGTGCCCTTGCTCGGCTTCGTCTACGACCCGGCCAGCGACATCCTGGCGATCATGGTGGACGGCCTCGACCACATGATCCGCCATCCGCAGGCGCTGTACGTCGACATGCTTGGCAGCGAACTGAGGAGCATGGAAGTGATCGACGCCGACCAGTTCCGCCACATCGTCAAACTGCGCGCCCCGTTGTTGCTGCCGGCGCCGTTCAGTTAGCGCGATTTTCGTAGGTCGGGTTAGCCCGCCGGGTGTAAACCGGCAACGTTGGCCTGGAGCGGCGCGTCGCGCTTCGGCCAACATGGTCGGATTACGCTCGCCTCGGCGCGCGCCGCGTCCACGCCACGACAAGCGCGCCGCAGCCGGCAGCCGTTCAGCCGGCCGGCGCGCCCTGGCGGAACGGGTTGCGGTCGTTCAACTCGTCGATATAACTGTCGATGCCGCCGCTTTCGCGTTCGAGGAAGCGCTCGATGGCGTCGGCGAACGCCGGATGGGCCAGCCAGTGCGCCGACCAGGTCTTTTGCGGCAGGAAACCGCGCGCCATCTTGTGTTCGCCCTGGGCGCCGCCCTCGAACGTGGCGATGTTTTGCGCGATGCAAAACTCCAGCGGTTGGTAGTACGACGTCTCGAAGTGCAGGCAGGGCACGTGTTCGAGCGCGCCCCAATACCGGCCGAACAGCGTGTCCTCGCTGTGGATCACCAGCGAGGCGGCGATATCCCTGCCGTCGCGCTCGGCAATGATCAGCAAGATGTTCCGCGGCATCGCGCGGCCGATGCGCAGGAAAAAATCCAGGTTCAGATAGGGCGACGAGCGGTGCTCGGCGTAGGTGTTGGCATAGCAGCGGTGGAACAAGCGCCAGTCGGCCTCGCCGGCGTCGGCGCCGCGCACCTGGCGCATCGTCACGCCGGCCTCGCGCACCTTGCGCCGCTCGGCGCGGATGTTCTTGCGCTTCTTGTGCTCCAAGGTCGCCAGGAAGGCCTCGAAATCGCCGTAGCCCGGGTTCAGCCAGTGGAATTGCACGCCGCTGCGCAGCATGAAGCCGGCCCGCTGCAACTGCTGGGCCTGTTCCTCCGGTGGAAACAGCACATGGGTCGAGGACATGCCGGCCGCTTCCTGCTGCGCGCACAGCAGTTCGACCAGGGCGGCGCGGGCGGCCGGGTCGCGCGCCAGCAGGCGCGCGCCGGCCACCGGCGTGAAGGGAATCGCCGAGAGCAGCTTGGGGTAGTAGTCCAGGCCGTTGCGCTGATAGGCGTCGGCCCAGGCCCAGTCAAACACGTATTCCCCATACGAGTGCGACTTGACGTACAGCGGCATGGCCGCGGCCAGCACCTCGCCTTGCCACAGCGCCAGGTACTGCGGTTGCCAGCCGGCGTCGGGCGCGGCGCTGCCGGACTCGTGCAGCGCGTGCAAAAACGCGTAGGACAGGAAGGGATTGGCGTCCGGCTGCGTGGCCAGCAGCGCCGACCATGCCGATTCGCCAATTTCGGCCAGAGAAGAAACGATACCCGTGCGATAATCCATTTTTGTCGGTGTGCATTCACCAGCCATTGTCGGGCCGCTGTTCGCCCCCGGGACCCGTCCCGCTTTATTCAATCGAATTTACCACTATCGCCATCATGACAGTCAAAGTCGCAATCGCCCAAATGAACAGTACCGTCGGCGATCTGGCCGGCAACCGCGCCAAGATCGTCGACATGGCGCGCCGCGCCGTCGAGGCGGGCGCCGATATCGTGTTGACCCCGGAGTTGTCGCTGGTCGGCTACCCACCGGAAGACCTGCTGCTGCGCAGCGCATTCTACGCAAAAACCCAAGAGACGTTTGCCGCGCTGGCGCTGGACTTGGCCCAGTTCAAGGACTTGCACGTGGTGGTCGGCCTGCCGGTGATGGAGGAGGGCAGCGACAAGCGCTACAACGCCGCCGCGGTGCTGCTCAACGGCGAGGTGCTGGGCACCTACCGCAAGCACGATTTGCCAAATACCACGGTGTTCGACGAAAAACGCTACTTCTCGTCGGCCGACCGGGCGCTGGTGTTCGCCGTCAAGGGCGTGCGCTTCGGCGTCAATATCTGCGAGGACACCTGGTTCGCCCACGCCCCGGCGCGCGCCAAGGAGGCCGGCGCGCAAGTGCTGCTGGTGCCGAACGGCTCGCCCTACCATATGAACAAGCAGCACCTGCGCTATGAAACTATGCGCCGGAACGTTTGCTCGCAGGGCTTGGCGCTGGTGTACGCCAACCTCGTCGGCGGCCAGGACGAACTCATTTTCGACGGCGACTCCTTCGTCATGGACCAGGACGGCACGATGTGCGCCCAGCTCAAGCATTTCGACGAAGACTTGCAGGTGGTGAGTTTCGACGGCGCGCGGCCGCTGCCGTCGGCGCTGGCGCCGGCGCTCACTATCGAAGCCCAGGTCTACCAGGCGCTGGTGCTGGGCGTGCGCGACTACATCGGCAAGAACGGCTTCCCGGGCGTGCTGATCGGCATGTCGGGCGGCGTCGACTCGGCGCTGACGCTGGCCGTGGCGGTCGACGCGCTCGGCGCCGACCGGGTGCGCGCGGTGATGATGCCGTCGCCGTACACCGCCGATATCTCCTGGATCGATTCGCGCGACATGGTAGGCCGCCTTAACGTACGCTACGATGAAATCTCGATCAACGCGACCTTCGACGCCTTCCGCGCCACGCTGGCGCAGGAATTCGCCGGCCTGGCCGAGGATGCGACCGAGGAAAACATCCAGGCGCGCATCCGCGGCACCATGTTGATGGCGCTGTCGAACAAGCACGGCAGCATCGTGCTAACAACCGGCAACAAGAGCGAGATGGCGGTTGGCTACTGCACGCTGTACGGCGACATGGCCGGCGGCTTTGCCGTGATCAAGGATATCGCCAAGACGCTGGTATACCGCCTGTGCGCCTACCGCAACGGCGTGTCCGACGTGATTCCGCAGCGCATTTTGACGCGCGGACCATCGGCGGAGTTGCGCCCGGACCAGCTCGACCAGGATTCGCTGCCACCGTACGAGGTGTTGGACGCTATCATGCAAATGTATATGGAAGAGAATCGACCGATCGCCGACATCATCGCGGCCGGCTACCCGCCGGCCGACGTGGCAAGGGTGACACGCTTGATCAAGATCAACGAATACAAGCGGCGCCAGTCGCCGGTGGGCATCCGGGTCACGCACCGCGGCTTTGGCCGCGACTGGCGCTACCCGATCACATCGAAATTCTACGAATAACCCCTTAAGGAGAGCAGCATGAAACAGATTACCGCCGTTATCAAACCGTTCAAGCTTGACGAAGTGCGCGAGGCCCTGGCCGAAGTCAACGTGACCGGCCTGACCGTCACCGAAGTGAAGGGTTTCGGCCGCCAAAAGGGGCATACCGAACTGTACCGTGGCGCCGAATACGTCGTCGACTTCCTGCCGAAGGTAAAGGTGGAAGTGGTCGTCGACGATGGCATGGCCGAGCAAGTGGTTGACGCCATCATCAAGGCCGCGCGCACCGGCAAGATCGGCGACGGCAAGATTTTCGTGCAGGATGTCGAGCAGGTGATCCGCATCCGCACCGGCGAAACCGGTCCGGACGCGGTCTAAGCGAGCCCGCTGCGCATGACAAACCACGCACCCTAACCCTGGGGCCAGACCCCGAGGGTTTGATCCCGGCTGTATGCCTTTCTGGTATGGTATGTCGCCGGCGCGCTGGCCGACACCGCCTATCGCCCCAGGCGCAGGTCGAATTTCCAGGTCAGCAGGCGCAGCACGGTAATCGCCGCCGCGCTGGTCCACAGCGCCACGTCGGCGGCCACGCCGAAGTGTTTTTGCGCCAGATAAAGCCAGCAGCCGATGAAGGCGCAAATCGCGTACGGCTTGCCGTCGCGCAGCACCATCGGCACCTCGTTGCAGACGATGTCGCGCAGCACCCCGCCGAATATCCCCGTAATCACCCCCATCATCGAGGCGATGAACAGCGGCATGCCCGCGCGCAGCGCCTCGGACACGCCGGCGATGGCGAACAGGCCCAGGCCGATGGCGTCGGCGATGACGATCAGGCGCTCCGAGACGATCTGCCGCAGCGTGCGCACCAGCGGCGCGGCGACCAGGGCCAGCACGAAGGTGAGGATGGCGTATTCCTGGTGCGCGACCCAGAACAGCGGCCGCTTGTCGAGCAGGATGTCGCGCAGCGTGCCGCCGCCGAAGGCGGTGATGAAGGCCACCGTAAACACGCCGACCACGTCCATCCGCTTGCGCCGCGCTTCGATGAAGCCGGACAGGGCGCCGACCAGGATGGCGATCACTTCGATGGCGCGAATCAGCGAGCCGGGGGGCAGGGAGGGGGGCATCATAGCGGCAAAGGGACGTAACGATAATGTCCGTAGGTTAACATGGCACGGCCCCGAACGGGGCCGCGTTGTGTTGCCTTCTTGAACTTATCGGGCGCGGCAGGGGGTCAGTGCGCTACCGCCGAGGCGGCGCGCGCGTTGCCCCACAGGCCCAGGACGCCCACCGGCAGCAGTAGCACCCATTGCGGCAGGGCAAGCAGCATGGCCGGGCCGGCGTAGGCCAGGTCCACCACGATAAACACCGCGCCAAATCCCAGCCACATCGACGACAGCATCGTGACCATGCTGCGCAGCGAGGCGTTCTTGCTGCGCGCGGCGGCGAAGAACGACACCGCGGACAGGGTCAAGGCAACGCTGACCAAGTGCCAACCCGCGTACAGCAGCAACGCCACTTCGCGGGGAAGGCTGGACTGCATCAGGGGTGTTTCAATTTCGGCCGTACCGACGAAAGTGTGAAGCGCCGCGGTCAATGCGGCAAGCAGCGCGGTAACAAACAGTGTCCGATTCATGGTGTGTTCCTGGCAGTGAATTGCATTAATGGAGCATCGCATCACTTCACGCGCGTCCGCATCGACAACTTATTTCTTGCATACCTTTAATCGATTGTGCGGGTGGGCGCCTCCGGTGTCATCAATCCTATGAAGCGGCGCAACATTCGCAGCATGTCCTCGTGCCGGCCATCGGGGAAGACATACAACATGCCGACGAAGGTGGCGTACTCGATGCGCGCCAGATCGAGGGCATCCGCGCGGTCGCCATCGTCGCGCAGTTCGGCAATCAAACCGGCGAGATAGGCAATTCTGCGCTGGTCTATGTCCCTGAGGCGGTCTAGCACCAGCGGACTGCGCGCGCCCCACTGGCGCATGGCGCGCTCGATGGCGCCGTCCAGCGTCAACGCCAGATTGGCCAGTCTCATGCGCCTTTCCCAAACGCTGCTGAGTTGATCCACGGCGCGCTCCACGTTTTCCGTGTGTAGCTCTTGCCAATGGTCCAGCAGGGCTTCGGCATACGCGTCGACATCGGCAAAATGGTGGTAAAACGATCCCTTGGAGCGTCCGACTGCCACGCAGAGCTGGTCTATCGTGAGCGCGTCGGCGCCGCCGCCGGTCAGTAGCGCCAAGCCGGCGTCGAGCCAGGCGTGGCGGGGTTGGCGTGCCGTGCCGTTAATCGAGGTGGGCGGGCTTGCAAGCATATCAAAGTTGTTAAAAGTAATATACTATAAGGTATAGTATGTTGGCGTAAAAAGCAAGCGCGGGACGTGGTGAAAATAGTTGGTTCGGGATTGTCGGGGGGGGGGCAGTTCGCTTGGGCGGCGGCGTCGTTAAATTTATTCAAGCCAACGGCGTACCCTGGGGTCAGACCTGTGAAGCTTCCGTAGGTCGGATTAGCGACAGCGTAATCCGACGCCAAGCCGCTGCCGACGCCAGGCGGGTTACGCCGTTCCGGCTAACCCGATCTACAGCGCTTGCAGCGCCGCCTGCAGCAGCACCACCAGGGCGCCGTCACCGCCCTCGGAGCGGCGCGCCACGCAAAACGCGACGACCTCGTCTTTTTGCACCAGCCAGCTGTGTACCATCGACTTCAGCACCGGTTCCTGGCTTTTCGAGCCCAGGCCCTTGCCGTGGATCACCCGCACGCAGCGCAGCTTGCGCCGCGTCGCCACGCGCAGGAACTCGCCCAAGCCGTCGCGGGCGGCGTCGCGGCGCATGCCGTGCAGGTCCAGGTCGTCCTGGATCGGCCAGTGGCCCTTGAGCATCTTGCGCACCACGTCGGGGCCGACGCCGGGCCGGGTATAGCTGAGCACCGGCGCGTCGTCCATCAAGGCGTCGACCTCGAACAGGTCCGACAGCGACTCGCGCAGCACGGCGCGGTCGTCGTCCTCTTGCTGGCGCGGCGTCATCGGCGCGGCCGGGGCGGCCGGCGCCCGCTTGGTGTGCTGTGGCATGGGCGCAACGTTGCCCATGCTGTTGCGGAACAAATTGCTTTCGTGCGCCACCACGCGCTCGCGCTTGGCGCGTTCGGCGCTGGCGACGGCGCGCGCCTCCTCCTGCTCCTTGAGCGTGTTGCGCAAGGATTTCAGGTCGGCCAGGGATTTTAAGGACGACATCGCGGCTTACTCTTGGCCTTCGAGGTAGCGCTGGGCGTCCAGCGCGGCCATGCAGCCGGTGCCGGCGCTGGTGATGGCCTGGCGGTAAATATGGTCCTGCACGTCGCCGGAGGCGAACACGCCGGGCACGCTGGTGGCCGTGGCCATGCCTTCGAGGCCGGTGCGGGTCTTGATGTAGCCGTTGTGCATGTCCAGCTGGCCTTCGAAGATGCCGGTGTTCGGCTTGTGGCCGATAGCGATGAAGACGCCGTGCACCTTCAACGCGGTGACGGCGCCGTCGTCGGTTGACTTGATGTTGATGCCGGTCACGCCGCCTTCGTCGCCGGTCACTTCGTCGAGCGTGTGGTTGTACTTGATGGCGATCTTGCCTTCGGCCACCTTGGCGTTGAGGCGGTCGATCAGGATCGCCTCGGCGCGGAACTTGTCGCGGCGGTGCACCAGGGTTACCTTGTTGGCGATGTTCGACAGGTACAGCGCCTCCTCGACGGCGGTGTTGCCGCCGCCGACCACGGCCACTTCCTGGTTGCGGTAGAAAAAGCCGTCGCAGGTGGCGCAGGCCGACACGCCCTTGCCCATGAACGCCGTCTCCGACGGCAGGCCGAGGTACTGGGCCGAGGCGCCGGTCGAAATGATCAGCGCGTCGCAGGTGTACTCGTGGCTGTCGCCGAGCAGGCGGATGGGTTTTTCGTTCAGGAAGGTGGTGTGGATGTGGTCGAACACGATGTCGGTGTTGAAACGCTCGGCGTGCTGCAACAAGCGCTGCATCAGTTCCGGACCTTGCACGCCCATCGGGTCGCCGGGCCAGTTCTCGACGTCGGTGGTGGTCATCAGCTGGCCGCCTTGCTCGACGCCGGTGACCAGCATCGGCTTCAGGTTGGCGCGGGCGGCGTACACCGCGGCGCTGTAGCCGGCGGGGCCGGAACCGAGGATCAAAACGCGGGCGTGCTTGGTAGTGGTCATAGGAGGCTTTTTACGTAATAGGTTTGATGGACCCGAGGTGGGGCCGATTGCTGCAAAGAACAAGGGCGGCGGCCTGTCCGGGCGATCGCGCCGGGGCGGCTCGGCGCGCGCACATTGAATTGGCGCAAGCACTGGCGAGATTATAGACGAAGCGGCGCCAGCGTATGAATCGTGAGGCCGGCGCGGCCCCTTATGGCTTAGAATACCTGTATATGGGTATTTCCCTGCCCGCACCATGCACATAGTTGCATCGTTTTTTAAAGTATGACGAAACCAAGCCAACCCACCCCCTCCAAGTACACCCGTAGCGTGACCGAACGCCAACCGTTGCCGAACCGGCTGGTGCGGCTATTGTCGGAGGCGCGCTGGTTCGCGCTGGCCGCCTTCGGCCTGTACTTCGTGCTGATTTTGCTCAGCTATACCAAGGGCGACCCCGGCTGGTCGCACGCCAACCTCGTGCCCAAGGTCGGCAACCTGGGCGGGCGCGCCGGTGCCTGGCTGGCGGACTTGTTGCTGTACATCTTCGGCATGTCGGCCTGGTGGTGGTGCGTCTTGCTGTTGCGCTCGGTCTGGAAAAGCTACCGCGGCCTGACGCGGAAATTTTTGCTGGAGAAAGAGGCCGACCCCGAGCACCACCAAGAGGGCTTGATCCGCGCCGTCGGCTTCGTGCTGTTGTTCATCGGCAGCATGGGCCTGGAATTCCTGCGCATGTATTCGCTGCACGTGCAACTGCCGCTGGCCCCGGGCGGCGTGCTGGGCCGCCTGGTCGGCCATTCGGCCCATGTCGCCTTCGGCTTCACCGGCGCCACCTTGCTGTTGCTGCTGCTGTTCGGCCTGGGTTTCAGCCTGTTCTTCCATGTTTCCTGGCTGGCGGTGGCCGAGCGCATCGGCGCCGCCATCGAAGTGGCGATCGACTGGTTCGTGCTGCGCTACGAAGACCGCGAAGACCGCCGCCAGGGCGAGGTCGCCGCCGTCAAGCGCGAAGAGGTGGTGGTGATCGAGCGCGCCAAGCATATCGAAAAGCACGTCGCCGCGCCGCCGGTCAAGATCGAGCCGCAGTTCGTCGCCGTCGTCAAATCCGAGCGGGTGGAAAAAGAGCGCCAGGCCGTGCTGTTCCACGACGGCGACAGCCGCCTGCCGCCGCTGTCGCTGCTCGATGAGGCGCCGCCGGTGGTCGAGACGGTCTCGGTGGAAACGCTGGAGTTCACCAGCCGCCTGATCGAGAAGAAACTGTCCGACTTCGGCGTCGACGCCAAGGTCGTGGCCGCCTATCCCGGCCCGGTGGTGACGCGTTACGAAATCGAACCGGCCACCGGCGTCAAGGGCAGCCAGATCGTCGGCTTGGCGCGCGACCTGGCCCGTTCGCTGTCGCTGACCTCGATCCGCGTCGTTGAAACCATCCCCGGCAAGAATTACATGGCGCTGGAATTGCCTAACCCGAAACGCCAGATCGTGCGCCTGACCGAAATCCTCGGCTCCAAGGTCTACAACGACGGCGTCTCCAGTCTGACCATCGCGCTGGGCAAGGACATCGCCGGCAAGCCGGTGGTGGCCGACCTGGCCAAGATGCCGCATTTGCTGGTGGCCGGCACCACCGGTTCGGGCAAGTCGGTGGGTATCAACGCCACCATCCTGTCGCTGCTGTACAAGTCCGACCCGCTCGACGTGCGCCTGATCCTGATCGATCCGAAGATGTTGGAGATGTCGGTCTACGAGGGCATTCCGCACCTGTTGGCGCCGGTCGTGACCGACATGCGCCAGGCCGGCCACGCGCTGAACTGGGCCGTCAACGAAATGGAGCGGCGTTACAAGTTGATGAGTAAGTTGGGCGTGCGTAACCTGGCCGGCTACAACGCCAAGATCGCCGAGGCGCAGAAGAAGGAAGAGCACATCCCGAATCCGTTCAGCCTGACGCCGGACTCGCCGGAGCCGCTGGAGAAGCTGCCGACCATCGTCATCATCATCGACGAGTTGGCCGACTTGATGATGGTGGTCGGCAAAAAGGTCGAGGAATTGATCGCCCGTATCGCGCAAAAGGCGCGCGCCGCCGGCTTGCACTTGATTTTGGCGACGCAGCGCCCATCTGTAGACGTGATCACCGGCTTGATCAAGGCCAACATTCCGACCCGGATCGCCTTCCAGGTGTCGTCCAAGATCGACTCGCGCACCATTCTCGACCAGATGGGCGCCGAGGCGCTGCTGGGAATGGGCGACATGCTGTACATGCCGCCGGGAACCGGTTTGCCGGTGCGCGTACACGGCGCCTTCGTCTCCGACGAGGAAGTGCACCGCGTCGTCAGCCACTTGAAGTCGCAGGGCGAACCGAATTACATTGAAGGCATACTTGAAGGCGGCACGCTGGAAGAGGGCGGCGCCGACGGCGCGCCGGCGGGCGAGGGCGGCGGCGAGGCCGACGCCCTGTACGACCAGGCCGTTGGCGTGGTACTGAAAAACCGCAGGGCGTCGATCTCGCTGGTGCAGCGTCACTTGCGCATTGGCTACAACCGCGCGGCCCGCCTGCTTGAACAAATGGAGCAAAGCGGCGTCGTGTCAACCATGCAGTCGAACGGCAACCGGGAAATCCTGGTGCCGGCCACGAGCGCAGAACAAGGATAATCGCATGACTTTATTGAAAAAACGCGGCGCATTGAGCGCTTTGGCCCTGGCTTGCGGCATGTTGTTCGCCGCTGGCGCCTCCGCCAGCGCGCTGGAACAGTTCAAGACTTTTGTCTCCGGCACCAAATCGGCCAAGGGCGACTTCACCCAGCGCCAAGTCAAGAAGGCCGACGGCGCCGCCGCCAAGGCGTCGGCGCTGGCCACCGGCACCTTTGAGTTCGCCCGTCCGGGAAAGTTCATCTGGACCTATGTCAAGCCGTACGAACAATTGCTGCAAGCGGACGGCGAGCAGCTGTATATATATGACAAGGACTTGAACCAGGTCACCACCAAGAAGCTGGGCAACGCGCTGGGTTCGTCGCCGGCGGCGATCCTGTTCGGCAGCAACGACCTGGAAAAGAACTTCACCTTGGCCGAAGCCGGCAGCCGCGACGGCCTGGAGTGGTTGAAGGCGACCCCGAAGGCGAAGGACACCACCTTCGACGAAATCAGCATCGGCTTGCGCAACGGCGTGCCGGAGGCGATGGAGTTGCGCGATTCCTTCGGTCAAACGTCGGTGCTGGCGTTCAAGAACTTCCAGAAAAATCCGGCGCAAAATGCCGCGCACTTTAAATTTGTCATGCCCAAGGGCGCCGACGTCTTCAATAATTAAGGCTGGGGCGGCGCTCGCCGCACCCGTGCCCCGCAATCGGTAAACACCATGGCCGACCTATTTTCAACCGCGCCGCGCCAGCCCCTGGCCGAAGCGTTGCGGCCCAAGAGCCTGCCCGAAGTCATCGGGCAAGGCCACCTGTTGGGCGCGGGAAAGCCCTTGCGCCTGGCGTTCGAGGCCGGCAAGGCCCATTCGATGATACTGTGGGGGCCGCCCGGCGTCGGCAAAACCACGCTGGCGCGCCTGATGGCGAATGCCTTCGACAGCGAGTTCATCGCGTTGTCGGCGGTGTTTGCCGGCGTCAAGGACATCCGCGCGGCAATGGACCAGGCCCAGCACAACCTGGACCAGTCCGGCAAGCACACCCTGCTGTTCGTCGACGAAATCCACCGCTTCAATAAATCGCAGCAAGACGCGTTGTTGCCCTTCGTCGAATCGGGCCTCGTCACCTTCGTCGGCGCGACCACCGAAAACCCCAGTTTCGAGGTGAACTCGGCGCTGCTGTCGCGCGCCCAGGTCTACGTGTTGAAGTCGCTCAACGAAGACGAGATGAAACAGCTCTTCAAGAAGGCGCACGCGAGTTCGCTGCCACACCTTGAATTCGACGACGTTGCCGTCGACACCATGATCGGCTTCGCCGACGGCGACGCGCGCCGCTTCCTCAATTTGCTGGAGCAGGCCGAGACCGCCGCCGGCTCGTCCGGCGTCACCAAGATCGACGCGGCTTTCGTCGACAACGCGCTGACCTTGAACTCGCGCCGCTTCGACAAGGGCGGCGACAATTTCTACGACCAGATTTCGGCGCTGCACAAATCGGTGCGCGGCTCGAATCCGGACGCCGCGCTGTACTGGTTTTGCCGCATGATCGACGGCGGCGCCGACCCGAAATACCTGTCGCGCCGCATCATCCGCATGGCCTGGGAAGACATCGGCCTGGCCGATCCGCGCGCGCTGACGATCGTCAACGACGCCGCCGAAACCTACGAGCGGCTGGGTTCACCGGAAGGGGAATTGGCGCTGGGCCAGGCGGTGATGTACCTGGCGATCGCCGCCAAGAGCAACGCCGGCTACAACGCTTTCAACACCGCGATGGCTTTCGTCAAGCGCGACAAGTCGAAAGAGGTGCCGGTGCACCTGCGCAACGCGCCGACCAAGCTGATGAAGGAACTCGGCTACGGCCACGCCTACCGCTACGCGCACGACGAGCCGGACGCCTACGCCGCCGGCGAAACCTACTTCCCGGACGGCATGCCGGAGCCGGGCTGGTATCGCCCGGTGCCGCGCGGCCTGGAAAGCAAAATCGCCGACAAGCTGGCCTGGCTCAGGGAGCTGGACCGCAAGGCGGGCAAAGGGTAGATATTGCGGCGCGCTCTGCGTTGGATTGGCAGCCCGAATCCAACGTACGATGCCGTAGGTCGGGTTAGCGCAGCGTAACCCGACGACCCGCGGCGTTAATGCGGCGCCTTTTGCTCGCCCTGCACGGCGACCCACAGGCGGCGCAGCAGCTGCGCCACCTTGCGCTGGGTGCGCGCCAACGACGCCTGCCCCGGCAGCGCCGGGGACTTCACCCGGATGCGGCCGTTGCCGATCGCCTCGATCAAGGTCAGGCCGTTGTTCGGGATGATGAACACATTGCCCTGGCGCAGGGAAAAGTCGGTCGATTCGCCGTACGCGGTGATCAGGGCCAGGCCCGACACGCATTCCACGCGGCGACCCATCGCATTGCTCAGCCGCAGCAGGCGCTGTTCGGTCAATTCATATTCAACGTGGCCTTTGGCCGTCGTTCTCGCTTGGTTTTCCATTTCCGTTCTCCCTTGCTGTGAAATCATGGGTCCAGAATACGGGCTGGCGGCGGACCATAACAGATGCAATAAACCACAATTGTTATCATCACAGTCGCGTTTCAATTAAACTGTTCTGGTCAAAAAAGCAGGCTACTGTACCTGTCGTCGGCCACCCCGTTTGCGTCACAATCATCGGATGTCCATGCAAATCAACCTCTACGAGCAATTGGCCAACGAACTCGGCGCGATGATCGCCAGCCGCGTCTTCGCGCCCGGCGACCGGCTGCCGTCGATCCGCCACCTGGCGCAGCAAAAGCGCCTGTCGATCAGCACCGTCATGCAGGCGTTGCGGCTGATGGAAGACCGCGGCCTGGTCGAGGCCAAGCCGCAGGCCGGCTATTACGTGCGCCACCGCGCCAAGATGCTGGCGGCCATGACCGACACCCAGCACTTGAAGGAACCGGCCTTTGTCGGTATCACCAACTTGCTGATGCGGGTGCTGAGCCTGAACGAGGTGCCCAACATCGTCCAGCTCGGTTCGGCGTGGCCGCCGGACGAAATGCTGCCGATCAAGCGCATGCAGCGCACCGTCAGTTCGGTGGCGCGGCGCGACCCGGGCCTGCTGGCCAAGGTCAGCGTGTTCGAGACCAACGAGCCGGGTTTCCTGCGCCAGATCAACCGCCGCGCGCTCAGTTGGGGCGGCCAGGTCGATCCGAGCGAGGTCGTCGTCACCAGTTCCTGCACCGAGGCCATGAGCCTGTGCCTGCGCGCGGTGGCCAAGCCGGGCGACACCATCGCCATCGAGTCGGCCACCTATTTCGTGTTGCTGCAGATGATAGAGAGCCTGGGCATGAAGGCGCTGGAAATTCCGACCCATCCGAAGACCGGGCCGTCGCTGGACGCGCTGGAGCTGGCCATGCGCGCCGGCCTGGTGCAAGCTTGCCTGTTCATTCCGAACGCCAACAATCCGCTCGGCTGCGTCATGCCGGAGGAGAACAAGAAACGCCTGGCGGCGCTGCTGTCGCTGTACGGCATTCCGCTGATCGAGGACGACATCTACGGCGACCTGTGCTTCACCCCGGAGCGGCCGTGGCCGGTGAAAGCCTACGATACCAGCGGCCACGTGCTGATGTGCTCGTCGTTCTCGAAGGCGATCACGCCGGCGGCGCGGGTCGGCTACGTCGTCGCCGGGCGCTACGCGCAGCAGGTGGCGCTGCTGAAGACCGTCTCCAGCGGCGCCACCAGCCATTTCTTCCAGGCGGTGCTGGCCGATTTCCTCGACGGCAGCAGCTACGACATCCAGACCCGCAAGATGCGGCGCGTGCTGGCCCAGCGCATCGCCCGCATGTCCGACGCGGTATCGTCCTATTTTCCGGTGGAATGCTCGCTGTCGGAACCGCAGGGCGGTTTCGTGCTGTGGGTGCAAATGCCGGAGCAAATCGACGCGCTGGCGCTGCACCACACCGCCAGCGCCGCGGGCATTTCCATCATGCCCGGGCCGCTGTTTTCGGCCTCGGGCAAGTTCCGCAATTACATCCGCCTCAATTGCGGCAACAACTGGAGCCCGGAAATCGAGCGCGCCGTCGCCAAGCTTGGCCAGCTGGTGCACCGCGCGGCGGACGCGTCGGCGTGCGCGTCACCGTCGGAATGCGCCGAATCTGCGCAAAACCCGTAAGGAAGTGGTCGCGGCTTGGTACAATTGTGCTTTCGACATAGCGCCACTACCCCATGATAGACATCCAACTTCTCCGTAAAGACATCGACAAGGTCGCAGCGCGCCTGGCGACGCGCAAGTTCCAGCTCGACGTGGCGGGGTTCAACGCCCTCGAAGCCGAACGCAAGGCAATCCAGACGCGCACCGAAGAACTGCAGGGCAAGCGTAATTCGCTGTCCAAGCAGATCGGCATGTTGAAAGGCAAGGGGGAAGACACCTCGGCCGTGATGGCGGAAGTGGCCGGCCTGGGCGACGCCCTGAAGGCCGATGAAGCCGCGCTGGCGCTGGTGCAGGCCAGGCTGAGCGACTTCATGCAGACGGTGCCGAATCTGCCGCACGAATCGGTGCCCGTCGGCGCCGACGAGAGCGGCAACGTCGAAGTGCGCAAAGTGGGCACGCCGCGCAGCTTCGATTTCGAGGTCAAGGACCACGTCGACGTCGGCGCGCCGCTGGGCATGGACTTCGAAGTCGCCACCAAGCTGACCGGCTCGCGCTTTTCGGTGATGAAGGGCGGCATGGCCCGTCTGCACCGGGCGCTGGCGCAGTTCATGCTGAATACCCATACCGACGAGCACGGCTACACCGAATGCTACACGCCCTATATGGTCAATGCCGACTCGCTGCGCGGCACCGGCCAGTTGCCGAAGTTTGAAGCCGATTTGTTCTCGGTGAAAAAAGGCGGCACGGAAGGCGAGGGCGAAACCTTCTACCTGATCCCGACCTCGGAAGTGTCGCTGACCAACATCGCGCGCGACGAAATTCTGGCGTTGGATGCGCTGCCCTTGAAAATGACGGCGCATACGCCATGCTTCCGTTCGGAAGCGGGCAGCTACGGCCGCGACACCCGCGGCATGATCCGCCAGCACCAGTTCGACAAAGTCGAAATGGTCCAGGTGGTGCACCCGGACACGTCCTACCAAGTGCTGGAAGAAATGGTGGGCCACGCCGAAACCATTTTGCAGCGCCTCGGCCTGCCGTACCGCGTGATGTCGCTGTGCACCGGTGACATCGGTTTCACCGCCGCCAAAACCTACGATTTGGAAGTGTGGCTGCCGGCGCAAAACACCTACCGCGAAATTTCCTCGTTGTCGAACTGCGAAGCCTTCCAGGCCCGCCGCATGCAGGCGCGCTTCCGCAACGCCCAGAACAAACCGGAACTGGTCAACACCCTCAACGGTTCCGGCCTGGCCGTTGGCCGCACCCTGGTGGCGATCCTGGAAAACTACCAGCAAGCCGACGGCAGCGTCGAGATCCCGGCGGTGTTGCAGCCATACATGGGCGGCCTGACCCGCCTGGTTGCAGCCTGAACTTGAACGCGGGGCAGGGGTCAAATATTTCCCCCTTTGCCCCTTCCGTTTTTTTTATACCCTGCTATAATCTTGTTCTCGCAGCAGCAAGCGATCAGAAGTAAGCAGGAAAGGTGGCAGAGTGGTCGAATGCGCTGGACTCGAAATCCAGTGTACATCTTTGGTGTACCGTGAGTTCGAATCTCACCCTTTCCGCCATTATTCAAGTACTTTCGAGTACTCAGCAGTGTAGGAGAACCCCGTTATCGGGGTTTTTTTACGTCCCAACGTTTTACGGGCGGATAGCGCCGAATATCCCCAAAAATAAGCGGCATGCCTTGCGCGAGCTATGCTAAAATTCTGCCTCGCTCATACAGAGCTCGCTTGAAGTTAAGCAAGGAAAGGTGGCAGAGTGGTCGAATGCGCTGGACTCGAAATCCAGTGTACATCTTTGGTGTACCGTGAGTTCGAATCTCACCCTTTCCGCCATAATTCAAACACTTCCGGGTGTTAAGCAGTGTAAAAAAGCCCCGTTCTCGGGGCTTTTTTACGTCGTCATATCATTGTCTACACCCTGATTGGTAAAGAGGATGTCGCGAACGCAATTGCCTATGGCGCGCTTGCCGCTGCCTGACGAGGCGCCTCCCGGCGTCGAAGTCTGGCGCCTGGAGCTGGCGCTGGAAGCGCCGCTGGCGCAGGCCGACTGGGAATTGCTCAGTGAAGGCGAGCGCGCGCGGGCGCTGCGCCTGCACCGGCATGCCGACCGCCTGCGTTCGGTTGCCGGCCGGGCCGGCTTGCGGCGGCTGCTGGCCGAGCGCGTCGGCGCGGCGCCGCGGCAGCTGGAATTTGCCAGCGGCGCATATGGCAAGCCGTATCTGCTGCATCAATCTGGGCTGCCGTCCGGCGCGGCGGCGAGTGCGGACATGGCGTTCAACGTCGCGCACGCCGGCAACTGCGTGCTGATCGCCCTCGGCGCCGCCCCCGCCGTCGCCGCGCTGGGCGTCGACGTGGAAATGCACGACGCCGGCATCGAATTGGCCGCCTTGGCCGCCTTCGCATTGACACCGCAGGAATGTCTGGCCATGCACGCGGCGGCGGACCCGTTGGCCGATTTCTTTCTGCGCTGGAGCGCCAAGGAGGCCGCGCTCAAGGCGCTCGGCGTGGGCGTCGGCGAGTATCTGCGGCAAGTGGCGATTGACCGCCAGGACGGCAAGCGGCTCAAGTGTACGCATCACATGCCGGACTGGCCGTCGTTGCAGATCTGCCCGCTCGACGTTCCCGGTAACTTCAGCGCCGCGCTGGCCTGGCATGCCGCTTAATTAGCGGGCCGGCAACGCCGAAAATCAAGCTGCGGCGTCGAGCCGGGGACTGACCTTCAGGTCCGACCCCAGGGTTACGCCCTTGGTGTAAGGCGCGCAATCACCTTGCCCCCCGCATATGCCGTACTGCATATTGACGCGCACGAGGCCGCTGTTTAGAATTGCGCCCATGTTCCCATCCCACGCCCTTCGCCGCCTGCTTGCCTGGATCGCGCTCGCCGCCATCCTGGGGCTGGCGTTGGCGCCGACGCTGGCGCGGGCGCTGGCCAAGGAAGGCAGCTCCGAATGGATGCAGATCTGCTCGGCGCAGGGAAGCAAACTCGTCGCCGTAGCCGACCTGGCGCCGGGCGAGCAGCCCGGACCGTCGAACGCCGGCCTGGAACATTGCCCGTTTTGCGCGCTGCACACGCCGGCGCCGCCGCCGGCGCAGCTGCGTTTCTCGTTCGCCTTGCCGGCGTCACCGCCGGCGCTGTATCCCAGCCTGTTTTTCTCCGCGCCACGGCCCTTGTTCGCGTGGTCGGTCGCGCATCCGCGCGCTCCCCCCGTCCTCTCCTAGATCAATACGCTTATCCGGCCATCGTAGTCCGGCGCCTTGCGCGCCGGCCGATGGGGTGTGCGCGCCCGTGCGCGCACGCCTTGCCGCCCTTTGCATTTTCTAGTTTCGAGGTCGCTTTAATATGAACGTCAACAAAACCGTAGTCGCCGCCGCCGTCGCCGCCCTGTGCGCGCCGGCCTTCGCCGAAACCATCCCGTCCGACGCTGCAAGCATGCCGACCATCACCGTCAGCGCCGCCCGCGCCGGCGACAAGCTGTCGCTGGACGACGCCAACACCACCGGCTCGCGCCTGGGCCTGACGCCGCGCGAAACGCCGGCCTCGGTGGCCATCGTCAACCGCGCCAGCATCGAACTGCGCGGCGCCGACAACACCCAGGAAATCCTGGCCGGCGTGCCCGGCGTCAGCGCGGCGTCGCCGCCGGGGGCGGCCGGCTCGGTGTACTACCGCGGCTTCGGCGCGTCCAGCCTGACCCAGTTGTTCAACGGCATCACGGCGCAATACGACGCCATCGCCGCGCGCCCGGTCGACAGCTGGATCTACGACCGGGTCGAGGTGGTCGGCGGGCCGTCGACCTACCTGTTCGGCGCCGGCGCCGTCGGCGGCTCGATCAATTACGTGACGAAACTGGCGCAGCGCGACGCCGACGCGCTGGAGCTGCGCGCCCGCTACGGCTCGTTTTCGAACGCCGACCTGGCGCTGGGCGTGAACCGCGGCATCGGCGCGGCCGGCGGCGCGCGCCACACCGTGCGCCTGGACCTGAACCGCAGCCACAGCAACGGCTATGTGGACGGCCAGCGGCGCGCCGCGCTGAACGCCGCCGCCTCGCTGCTGAGCGACTTCGGCCCGCGCCTGTCGCACACGTTGGCGCTGGAATATCAGCGCGAAAAGGTCGACCGGCCGTACTGGGGCACGCCGCTGCTCAATCCGCTTGGCGGCGACGGCCGCATCGACCCGGCCACCCGCTTCAAGAACTACAATGCCGCCGACGGCGTATACGAGCAGACCGTGCAGTGGACCCGTTCGCTGCTGGAGTACCGCCTGTCGCCGCAGACCACGCTGAAGAACACCGTCTACCATTACGACGCCCTGCGCGATTACCGCAACGTGGAAACCTATGTTTTCAACGCGGCCAACACGGCTGTGGTGCGCTCCGGTGCCTTGTTGCAGCGGCACGATCAGCAACTGAGCGGCGAGCGCGTCGAGTGGGTCCACAAGGGCGCGCTGGGCGCCATGAAGGCGGACTGGTCGGCCGGTCTGGACTACAGCCGCAACACGCAGACGCGCTTCCCGCTGTCGCTGCCGGGCACCGTCAGCACCGTCAACCCGGTCGTGTTCGCGACGGAAAACTTCTTTGACGTGCCCGGCATGAAGCCGGGTTTCACGCCGGACCGCACCAACAAGGTCGAGACCCTGGCCTTGTTCCTGGAAAATCGCCTGCGGCTGACGCCGGCGCTGGCGTTGGTGGGCGGCTTGCGGCACGACCGCATCGACATCGAAGTGATCAATCACAAGCTTGCCAGCGCCGCCAGCCCGGCCTATTTCAAGCACGACTACGCGCCCACCACCGGCCGCCTGGGCCTGGTGTACGACCTGGCGCCGCACGCCAACATGTATGTCCAGTACAGCACGGCGGCCGATCCGCCTGCCGGCTTGTTGAGTTCGATCTCCTACGGCCAGGCGCGCGGCTCCGAGCTGACTACCGGGCGCCAGGTCGAGGTCGGCAGCAAGTTCGACTACCTCGGCGGACGCGGCAGCGCGACGTTGGCGGCCTACCAGCTGTCGCGCCGCAACTTGGCGATCGCCGACCAGAACCATCCCGGCGTCACGCTGCCGGTCGGCCAGCAATCGGCCCGCGGCGTGGAGGCGGCCACTTCGTTCAAGCTGAACCAGAACTGGCTGCTGCAGGGTAACCTGGCCTATACCGACGCGCAATACGACGCCTTTGTCGAGAACGTCGGCGGCCAGGCGGTCTCGCGCGCCGGCAAGGTGCCCGCCAACATCCCGGCGTGGGTGTCGAACTTTTGGCTGAGCTGGAACGTGAGTCCGGCGCTGCAACTGAGCGCGGACGCGCGCCACCTGTCCCGGCGCTTTGGCAACACGGCCAACACCGTCAGCGACGCCGGCTACACGGTGTTTGGCGCCAGCCTGAGCTACCAGTTGCAGCGCAACACCAAGCTTACCGCGCGCCTGAAAAACGCCGGCGACAAGGTCTACGCGGCGAACGTGGGCGGCGCCAGTGTTTACCTGGGTGCGCCGCGCTCGCTGGACCTGACCTTGCAATCCTGGTTCTGAGCGGCGCGGCGATATGAAGCGCACCCTGTACCTGCTGCATCGCTGGCTTGGCGTTGTGCTATGCCTGTTCATGGCCATGTGGTTCTTCTCCGGCGTGGTGATGATGTACGTCGGCTATCCAAAATTGACGCAGGCGGAGCGGCTGGCCGCGCTGCCCGCGCTTGACGGCGGGCGCTGCTGCGCGTCGCTGCAACAATGGCTGCGGGCCGCCGGCCACAACGGGGCGCCGACCGCGCTGCGCCTGACGTCGGTGGCCGGGCGGCCGTTGGCGCTGCTCAACTATGGCAAGGCGGACGTGGTGGCGCTCGACGGCGCCAGCGGCCGGCGTGTCGATAGCGTCGACGCCGCCGCCGCGCTGGCGGCCGCGCGGGCGTTTATGCCGGGCGTGCCGGCGGCCTACCAGGACCTGGTGGCGGAAGACGCCTTCAGCCATTCCAGGAACTTGGATGGGCAGCGGCCGTTGCATCGGGTGCAGATGGGCGACGCCGAATCGACCCGCCTGTACGTTTCGGCGCGTACCGGCGAGGTGGTGCGCGACGCCAGCGTGAACGAGCGCGGCTGGAACTGGGTCGGTAGCTGGCTCCACTGGCTGTATCCGTTGCGCGGCGGCATCGTCGAGCGTTTCTGGAACGACATCGTCGTCTATACCGCGCTGGCGGCCACCGCGCTGTCCTTGCTGGGCATGCTGGTGGGGCTGTGGCGCTGGCGTTTTTCGGGGCGCTTTCGCAGCGGCTCGCGCTCGCCGTACCGGGCGCCGTGGATGCGCTGGCACCATCTGCTGGGCCTGGTGTTTGGCACGCTGGTCGTGACCTTCATCTTCAGCGGCCTGATGTCGATGAATCCGTTCAAGGTGTTGGACTCCGGCGCGCCCAAGGTGGCGCAACGGCACGACTGGGACGCCGCGCATTTCACGCTGCCGGCCGGGCAGGCCCTGCAACTACTTGCCGACAGCGGCTTTGAGGTGCGCGAACTGGAGTGGCGCGTCGTCGACGGCGCCGGTTATTACCTGGCGGCGGACGGGCAGGGCCGCACCCGCCTGCTTGCCGCAGGGGCCGGGCCGGCGTTGCCGTTCAAGGCGTTCGGCATTGCGGCGATGCGGGCGCTGGGTGGCGCCATGTTGGCGCCGCACCAGGTCACGCAGGCCAGCGTACTCGGTGAATACGACAATTATTACTACGGCCGCGTCGCCCACACCATGACGGGCGGGCAAAAGCGCTTGCCGGTGCTGCGCCTGAAGTTCGACGACCCCCACGCCACCTGGTTGTACATCGACCCGGCCAGCGGCGCGGTCGTCAAGCAAGTCGACGCGCACCAGCGTGTCGGGCGTTGGCTGTTTTCGCTGCTGCACAGCTGGGATTGGACACCCTTGCTGGCGTCGCGTCCATGGTGGGACCTGTGGATGATTGCCATCAGCGTTGGCGGCATGCTCATCAGTGTTAGCGGCATCGTCATCGGCTGGCGGCGTCTGCGCATGCGCATGCCGCGCTAGCTTGTCCGACAGACCCGCGCGGTCGCGCCTAGACGGCGTGACCGCTGTCATACCAGTCCATACCAGTTTGAGGGTTTGATGCACGCGGTATTAATTACTCATTTCTTTTTAAAATCGGTATGGTGGCCCTCCAGACATTAAAAATCGCACCGTGCTTGCACAAAGTGGTATTGAAACATTGTATTTTAATAAAAACCACTTGACTACCAATTTCCATGGCCGCATTCTCTATGCAGAAAGCCACGGCCGCTCATTGCGCTTTCTTTTCGAACAACATCAAAGAGCTACTCAGATAGTTTTTAGTCGCACGTTCAGGAGACCAAATGAAAACAAAGCAAATGGGCAGGTTGTTAGCAGGCTTGTTGGGTGGAACGCTTGCCGCGTGCGGCGGCGGTTCGCAGTCCGATACGCCGGCGCAGTCAAAATTATTGGCCAGTAGTGTTGTCAGCGAAGCCTGCGCCGAATGGAGTGCCAGCCAAATTTATGTCGCCGCGCAATGCGCGACGTATCAAGGCATAGTCTACAAGGCCAAGTGGTGGGTGCAGGGCGAGGCGCCAAAAGCCGATCCGAACGGACCGTGGCAATTGGTGTCGGGCACGCCAACGCCAACGCCGACGCCAACGCCAACACCAACGCCAACACCGACACCGACGCCAACGCCAACGCCAAGCTGCGCCGTGTATGCGGCCGGCACAAATTATGCTGTAGGGCAGGTTGTGTCCAATGCTGGCAGCTTCTACAGTTGCATCGTTGCTGGCTGGTGTTCGTCATCGAGTGCTGCGTATGAACCGGGGAAGGGCTGGGCTTCTTCGTCAGCTTGGGCGGCAGTGAATTCTTGTAGTGGAACGCCAACCCCCACGCCCACGCCAACGCCCACGCCAACGCCAACGCCCACGCCAACGCCTGGAATTCCCACCAAGGCCCAGGCCGAAGCCAACGAAGCCTTGTTGACGAATAGCGATTTCTTCCGCAAGGTGAAAGCCTCGGTCCGTACGTTGCCGAACGCCGATGTCGAGAAGGTGCAGGCGGGCTTGGCGGGCAATCCGCTCAACGTGAAGCGGGTGGAGCGCCTGCTGCCGGCGCTGAAGTGGGATTTCTATTTTGCCGCGCGCGACCCAAGCTATACCTATCAACGATTTTTGCAGTCGGTGGCAAAATTTCCAGCTGTATGCGATGACTATTCCGATGGGCGCAACGCCGATGCGATCTGCCGCCACACCTTAGCCACCATGTTCGCCCATTTCGGCCAAGAAACGGGCGACCACAACGCCAGCAGCCCGCTTCCGCAATGGCGCCAAGGCTTGAAATACCTGCGCGAACTGGGGTGCGATGAAACCGGCGCCGGCTGCGGCTACAACATCGAATGCGCCGATCCGGTGTTCAACAAGGTGTGGACGTGCGGCGTCAACGCCGACGGCAGCTTCAAAAAGTACTTCGGCCGTGGCGCCAAACAGCTGTCCTACAACTACAACTACGGACCGTTCTCGCAAGCGATGAACAATGGCGACCAGTCGGTGCTGCTGAAAAATCCGGATCTGGTGGCGTCGACCTGGCTCAACCTGGCGTCGGCGACTTTCTTCTTCGTCTACCCGCAGCCGCCGAAACCGTCGATGTTGCATGTGCTTGACGGCACCTGGGTGCCAAACCAGGCCGACCGCACTGCCGGCGCCGGCAACAATTTCGCGACCACCATCATGATCATCAACGCGGAATGTGGACTGGGCACGGAAAAGCCGGCGGCGCAAAACCGTATCGACTACTTCAAGCAGTTTGCCGCGGACCTCGGCTGGGACTATAGCGGCGAGCAATTGTCCTGCGCCAACATGCAGCGCTTTGGCCCGTCTAGTTCTGCTGCCTATAACATCTACTGGGAAAAGAACTGGAGCGCGGGCGGCGACAACCAGTGCCAGCTGGTGAGTTACCAGACCCCATACAGCGCCCTCATCGCTGGCAACTACGTCAAGTGCGTGGAAGCGAACTGGAACGTAAAACTGCAATAGCCGCGCAGGCGGGGACGGCAACGCAACGGCGCCGTCCCCGCCCATGAATTCTTGAGTGAACAGAGCAAGGCCGGGTCCCGAGAATCGGAGAGGGAAGCCATTCCTTCGCCGTAAACTATAACCACGTGGAGACAAAATTGAATACTAAACGCAGTGCATTATTGATGGCCATCCTGAGCGGCATGCTTGCCGCTTGCGGCGGCGGGCAGGAGGCGCAAACCGGGCCGCAGACCAAACTGTTGGCCTCGACTACGGTCTCTTGCGTGGACTGGGATGCGGCCACCGTCTACACCGGCGGCCAGTGCGCCAGCTACCAGGGCGCGGTGTACAACGCCAAGTGGTGGACGAAAGGGGACGTGCCGAGCGCGGCCAATGAGGCCGGCCCATGGGCGCTGGCGTCGGGTACGCCGACGCCGACGCCGACCCCGACCCCAACCCCGACGCCTACCCCAACGCCGACTCCCACCCCGAACTGCGTGCCCTACGTTGCGGGCTCAAGCTACATTGCCGGCCAAACCGTATCGCACGCCGGCGGCAATTACAGCTGCACCGTCGCCGGCTGGTGCTCGTCCGGAAATGCCGCTTACGAGCCTGGCATTGGCTGGGCCTGGCAGCAAGCATGGACCGGCGTCAGCGCCGACAGCTGTGGCGTACCAACGCCAACGCCAACGCCCACTCCGACTCCAACTCCAACTCCAACTCCAACTCCAACTCCAACTCCAACTCCAACTCCAACTCCAACTCCAACTCCAACTCCAACTCCAACTCCGACGCCATGTCGTCCCGACGGTCTGAGTTCCAGCGTCGCCAGCGTGCCGTACTGCAAAGTCTACGATGCCAACGGCCGCGAAATCCTCGCCAACGGTTTGAACCGCCGCATCATCGGCTACTTCACCAGTTGGCGCACCGGCGTGGACGGCAGCCCGGCCTACCTGGTCAACAATCTGCCGTGGGACAAGATCACCCACCTCAACTACGCGTTCGCGTCCGTCGATCCGGCCACCTCCAAAATCGCCATCGGCAGCGGCCCGACCAATCCGGAAACCGGCCTGACCTGGCCGGCCGTGCCGGCGGCGGCGATGGACCCGTCGCTGCCGTACAAGGGGCATTTCAACCTGCTGGCCCAGTACAAGAAAAAGCACCCCGGCATCAAAGTGCTGATCTCGGTCGGCGGCTGGGCTGGCGGCACCGGCTTCTACACCGCCACCACCAACGCCGACGGCTCGCTCAACAGCGCCGGCATTAACACGCTGGCCGATTCGATGGTGGCGTTCCTGCGCCAGTACAGCTTCTTCGACGGCATCGATGTCGACTACGAGCACCCGACCACCAACGCCGAGGCCGGCAACCCGATCGACTTCGCGATCTCGAAACCGCGCCTGAACGGCCTGATGGCCAGCTACAATGTGCTGCTGAAAACGGTGCGCCAGAAGCTCGACGCGGCCTCGGTGCAGGACAACAAGTATTATATGTTGACCATTGCCGGGTCGGCTTCAGGCTGGATCTTGCGCGGCGAGGAAAACATGTCCGGCTTGCAGTACCTGGACTACGCCACGTTGATGTCGTACGACTTGCACGGCGCCTGGAACCAGTACGTCGGTCCCAACGCCGCCCTGTTTGACGACGGCAACGACGCCGAACTGAAGGCCGGCAACGCCTACCAGTACCAAGGCATCGGCTATCTGAACACCGACTGGGCCTACCGCTACTACCGCGGCGCGATGCAGGCGGGGCGCATCAACATCGGCGTGCCGTACTACACCCGCGGCTGGAAAGACGTGACCGGCGGCACCAACGGCCTGTGGGGCACCACCGCGCTGACCAGCTCCACCGTCACCTGCGCAGGCGTCAAAACCTGCGGCATGGGCGCGACCGGCATCGACAACGTCTGGTTCGACCTCGACAGCCAAGGCAAGCCCGTGCCCGGCGGCGGCAACCCGTTGTGGCACGCGCTGAACTTGCAAAACGGCATCGTTCCGGACTACCTGGACGCCTACAAAGTCACCGATAAAACCATCGTCGGCACTTATGTGCCGTACTACAGCAGCACGATGGCGGCGCCGTGGTTGTGGAACGCGACCAAAAAAGTGTTTATCTCGACCGAGACCACGCAATCGATCGGCGCCAAGGCGCAGTACATCATCAATAACAATATCGGTGGCGTGATGATTTGGGAGATGGCCGGCGACTATGCCTGGGACGCGAGCAAGAACGGTGGCAAGGGCCAGTACGGCATGGGTTACACGCTGACCAACACCTTGTATGACGCGCTCAAGACCGCCGGACCTTACGGCAACAGGCGCGCCGAGGGAGCGCTGCCCGCCAGCGCCGCCAACGTTGGCATCACGCTCGGTTCGTGGAAGCCGGGCGACAGCAACTACCCGATCAATCCGGTGATGACGGTCAAGAACAACTCGGCGGTTACGCTGCCGGGCGGCACCGTGTTCGAGTTCGACTACCCGGTGTCGGCGCCGTCCGACCTGAGCGACCAGTCCGGTTTCGGATTGACCACCACCGTGGCCGGTTATGCCGGGCCGAACAATATCGGTGGCTTCAAGGCCAACTTCAACCACGCCCGCTTCGCGCTGCCGGCATGGCAAACGCTGGCGCCGGGCGCGTCGGTGGCGTTGACGCTGAATTACCGGCTGCCAATTTCAGGGCCGTCGAATTACAGCGTCACCGTGGGCGGCGTGAAATATGCGCTGAGCCAGGAGTATCCAGAGTTGCCGCTTGGCGTGAAGTAACAACGCCGGGCACGTAATAGCCCCAAAAAAATGCGCGCCAACCGGGCGCGCATTTTTTTATCCACAGTTTAGAACCAGCTTTCCACTTGGACGCCAAACGAGGTGCCGCTGGTGTTGTTGTTGTAGATCGGGCCGGAGTTGTTGGAGGCGTTGACCGAGGCGGTCGCCGCATCGTTCCACTTGCCGTAGGTGACGAAGGCGCGCAGCTCGGGACGCGACCACAGGCCGGGGCCGGCCGAGATCGTCGGCGCCAGCGTCAGCTTGGTCAGGCGCTTGGTCGGGCCACGGCTGTCGGTGACGCGGTCGGTGCCCAGTTCGACGACCATCTTGAGGTTCTGGTTGAAAGCGTAGACCGGGCGCACGCCCAGCGAGGTCCAGGTCGACGAGCCGCCGGCGTCGGACTTGTCTTTTTGCACCAGGGCGACCATTTCCATGCCCATGTTCTCGGTCGGCTGGACCCACAGGTCGTTGAAGACGCGCACGCGTTTCACGTCCGAACCCAGCGAGGTGTAGCCGGAGGCGCCCATGCGCGAATTGCCGACGCCGATACCGGTGCCCGGGCCGACGCCGTACTGCACGCCGAAGGTGTTGGCGCCGCCGAAGACCTTGGCTTGCTTGTGGAACAGCGACACTTGCCAGCCGTTGTGCTTCTGGCCCAGGGCGTCGTCGTCCTTGCCCTCGGCGGTGATGATGGTGGCCGCGACGTCGAAGGTGCCGTTGGGGTTGAGCGGCACGTCGCCGTAGATGAAGTTCTGGCGGATCGCCGACGGCGTGCCGACCACCTTGCCGTTGGCGTCGAGCGTGTTGGTGTCGTTGTCCTTGAAGAAGGCGTAGGAGAACTTGCCCGGACCGGCCTGGATCTGGTCGAGGCCGGCGCCGGTGCCGTTGAAGTTGATGTATTGCAGGTCCAGCATGTGGATGTCGGGACGGTAGTAGAAGCGCTTGCCCATCCAGGCGGTGCCGCCGTTGAGGAAGTCCAGGCCCTTGGCCTCGATGTAGGCCTTGTTCAAGCCCAGTTTCTTGTCGCCGAAGTCCGAGTTCGGGCTGTAGATGTTGGCCCATACCGTGGCGACGTAGCTGACGCCGCCGCTCTTCGCGATTTCCTTGGTGTAGCCGCCCTCGAAGTAGGCGTCGCATTCGTTGCCGAGGCGGTACTTCATCGTGTTGCCGCCCAGGCCGTAGCAACCCTGCGGGCCGCCGGCGCCGCTGGTGCTGCCGGCGCCGACCCGGAAGTAACCGTGGAAGCCTTCTTCGTCGCCGGCGGCGGCGCTGCCGCAGGCCAGCGCCAGGGTGATGGCGGCGGGTAAAACTTTCAACATCGTGCGATTCATGGTGTGTCTCCTGGTTATATTTTTATGTGTTGACTATGTGTTAAACAATTGCTCGGGACGTAAGGATACCGCCGCGGCGCCGGGGTGGCGCCGCGGTGTTGCTGCTACTAATGGATAAGGGGAGGGCTAGCTCATCACCGAGCCGCCGTCGACGTTGATCGTCTGCGCCGTGATGTACGCCGAATCGTCGCTGGCCAGGAAGATCGCCGTGCCGGCCAGGTCGGCCGGCGTGCCCATGCGCCCGAGTGGTACCGCCAGCCCGACCGCGCGCTTCTTCTCACCCGGTTGCAGGTTTTCGTAACGGGCGAACAGCGCGTCGACGTGGCCCCACATCGGCGTGTCCACCACGCCCGGCGCGATGGCGTTGACGCGGATGCCGCGCGGCGCCATGGCCAGCGCGGCCGACTGGGTGTAGCTGATCACGGCGGCCTTGCTGGCGCAATAGTGCGACACCAGCGCCTCGCCGCGGCGTCCGGCCTGCGACGCGAGGTTGATGATGGCGCCGCCGCGGCCGGCGTCGACCATGCCTTGCAATACTTGCTGCATGACGATGAACATGCCTTTGACGTTGACGTCGAAAAGGCGCTGGTACATCGCCAGGTCCGACTCCAGCAGCGGCGCCATGTCGAACACGGCGGCGTTGTTGAACAGGATGTCGACCGGGCCGTGGCGTTCGACGGCGGCCGCCAGCATGGCGCCGACCGAGCCGGCGTCGCGCACGTCGGCGGCCAGGTAGCACAATTGGTCCGGATAGCGCGCCAGCAGTGCCGCCGCCGCGGCCGGCGGCGTCGGCGCCAGGTCGACCACGCTGCAGCGCGCGCCTTCGGCCAGGTAAGCCTCGGCCACCGCCAGGCCGATGCCGCCGCCGGCGCCGGTCAGCACCGCGTGTTTCGATGCAAGCCGGTTCATGGCGCCGCTGCCTTGCCGCGCGGACGGCCGTGGTGCGCGCTGGCGCGGGTGTCGAGCTTCATTGAAATCTCCTTGTCTGTGGGTAGGCGATGCGCTCTGGCACCGTTGGGGAAAGTCTAGCAACGATCCCGCGCCGGCTTTGATACTACCCACGCAATAGTCGATACTTTCTTTCCGCGCCGGGGTGCCCGCATTTTGATGAAAATTAGTTATGTTGGGCAAGACTGGGTGTAGTATTGCTGGGAAATAAACCCGCTTGATTGACGAAACCGACTTTGCGCCGGCCCACGCCGCCGCTGCCGAACAGGGAGCCTGACAGTGCAGCACGCGCCAGAGCCAGAGCCAGCGCTATCGACGTCGTTCCCGCTGTGCCGCTGCGGTCAACTGGCGTGCGCGCTGCCGCTGCGCCACGCGCGCGACACCCCGCGCCCGCTACCGCTCGAGGCGCTCGCCGCGATGCCCGCGTCCATGCTTGACCGGGCCCCCGCCTGCGTCTGGCAAAGCCGCGTGGCGGAGCCGGCCGTATGACGGCGCTGCCGAACACGGCAAGGCGGGTGCTGCCGCTGCCCGGCATCGGCCCGGCGCTGGTCGCGCTGGCGCAGGCGCCATGAACGCCGGCCCGCTGCCGCCTGTCCCTATCGTCGACGACAGCCTGACGGCGCGCGCCGACCTGGAGCAGGCCTCCGCCGCGGCGGCGCCGGCGACGATCCTGGTAATCGACGACTGCGCCACCTTCCGCGGCGCGCTGGCCGAGGCGCTGCGCGCGCGCGGCTACGCGGTGGCCGGCGCCGCCAGCGGCGAGGAGGGCCTGCGCAGCATCGGCCAGTACCGGCCGGCGGCGGTGCTGGTCGACGCCGTCCTGCCGGGTATCGACGGCCACGGCGTGGTGCGCAAGTTGCGCCTGGACGCGGCGCTGCGCCACCTCCCCTGTATCCTGCTGACCGCGTCCGAGCGGCAGGGCGCCGAGCTGAACGCGCTCGACAGCGGCGCCGACGCCTTCGTGCGCAAGGACGAGGGCCTGGCGATGATATTGGCGCGGCTCGAGGCGGTGCTGCGCAAGGCCGGCGACGGCGCCTGCCAGCCGGCGGCCGGCCTGCTCGGCGCAACCCGCATCCTGGCCGTCGACGACAGCCCAAGCTACCTGCGCGTGCAGGCCGAGGTGCTGCTGGGCGAGGGCTACGACGTGATCCTGGCGCACTCGGGCGAGGAGGCGCTGCGGATGGTGCGGGCGCAGGCGGTCGACTGCATCCTGCTCGACCGCATCATGCCCGGCCTGGGCGGCACCGAGACCTGCCGCCGCCTGAAGGCCGACCCGGCCACCCGCGACATCCCCTTGATCATGCTCACGGCGATGGAGGACCGTGACGCCATGATCGAGGGCCTGAGCATCGGCGCCGACGACTACGTGCTCAAGTCGAGCGAGTTCGACGTGCTCAAGGCGCGCGTGCGCGCGCAGCTGCGGCGCAAGCAATTCGAGGACGATCGCCGGCGCGTGCGCGCCGAACTCGGCGCCAAGGAGCGCGAAGCCGCCGAGATGCGCGCGGCGCGCGCGCTGGCCGACAGCCGCGCCGAGCTGCTGGCCATCCTGGAGCAGAAAAACCGCGACCTGGAACTGGCGGTGCGCGCGCTGCAAGAGCGCCAGGGCGAGATCGACGAGAAGAACCGCCAGCTGGAGGAGGCCAGCCGGCTCAAGTCGGAGTTCCTATCGAATATGTCGCACGAGTTGCGCACCCCGCTCAACGCCATCATCGGCTTTTCCGACCTGCTGCGCGGCGGCGTGGTGGGACCGCTCAGCGAGAGGCAGCAGGTCTGTGTCGGCCACGTCGTCACCAGCGGCAAGCACCTGCTGGCGCTGATCAACGACATCCTCGACCTGTCCAAGGTCGAAGCCGGCAAGATGGAACTGGAACTCGAACCGGTGCAGCCGGACGCGCTGCTGCGCGGCTGCCTGAGCCTGGTGCTGGAGGGTGCGGCGAAGCGCGCCGTGACGTTCGCCTTCGAGCCCTGCGGCGAGCTGGAAGCGGCCATGTTCGACCTGCGCAAGCTCAAACAGATGGCCTACAACCTGCTGTCGAACGCGGTCAAGTTCAGCGCCGACGGCGGCCAAGTGACGCTGTCGGCGCACCGCCTGGGGCGCGCCGGCGTCGGCCACGGCGCGCCGGCCGGCATGGCGGCGCGGGTGCTGCCGCTGCCGCCTGGCCAGTTCCAGCAGTGGCTGGAAATTCGCGTGCGCGACCACGGCATCGGCGTCAACCCGGACGACATGCGCCACCTGTTCCAGAGCTTCCGCCAGCTCGACTCGTCGATGGCGCGCCACCACGAGGGCAGCGGCCTGGGCCTGGCGCTGGTGAGCCGCATGGCGGCGCTGCACGGCGGCACCGTCGGCGTCGCCAGCGGCGTCGGGCTGGGCAGCCAGTTTTCGGTCTGGCTGCCGTGGCGCGCGCTGGCCGGCGCCGACGCGGTCGAACCGGCGCGCGGGCGCCGCGTGCTGGTGATCGCGGACGACGCCTACGCCGCCGAGTTGCTGCGCCGGAACTTCGACAGCATCGGTTTCGAGGTCGTCGTCGCGGCCGACGCCGCCAGCGCGCTGGCGCTGGCCGAGCGCGGCGCTCCCGACCTGATCACGCTCGACCTGGCGCTGCCGGGCGCCAGCGGCTGGGACGTGCTCGAACAGATCAAGGCCAATCCACTATTGGGGCCGACGCCGGTGCTGATCGTCGCGCTGAGCGCCGAGGAACTCAAGGCTTGCGCGCTGGGCGCGGCGCAACTGCTGCAAAAGCCGATCCAGCACCAGGCGCTGATCGACGCCGTCTACGCGCTCGGCCTGGGCGGCGACGGCGCGCCGGCGCCGACCGTGCTGCTGGTCGACGAGGACGTCGCCGCCAGCGCGCGGGTGGCGGCCCTGCTCGGCGGGCTCAATTACAAGGTGTTGTGTGCGCCGGACGGCCACAGCGCCATCGCGCTGGCGCGCGCCAACCCGCCCGACCTGGTCATCGTCGACCTGTTGCTGCCCGACATCAGCGGCTTCGAGCTGGTCGACGCGCTGGAACTGCTGCCCGAGACGGCCGGCGTGCCGACGCTGGTGCTGAGCGGCGCCACGGTCGGCCAGGCCGAGCGCGTGCGCCTGAACGGCCAGGTGCTGCGCATCATGGGAAAAGACAGTTTCAACCGCCAACAACTGCTGCGCGAAGTGAACCGCGCCCTGCAGCAGCGCGACGCTGCGCCGGACCCACATTGAGGAGGGCGCCATGGCGCGCATACTGATTGTCGAAGACTCGCCGGCCAACATGACGCTGATCGAAACGCTGCTGGAGAGCTGCGGCCACATCCTGTTCGAGGCCGATCGGGCGCCGCTGGCGCTCGACATCGCCCGGCGCGAGCGGCTCGACCTGATCCTGATGGACATCCAGATGCCGGGCATGGACGGCATCGAGGCGACCCGGATACTCAAGGCCGACCCGCGCACCCGCGCGGTGCCGGTGGTGGCGCTGACGGCGTTCGCCATGAAGGGCGACCGCGAGCGGCTGCTGGAAGCCGGCTGCGACGGCTATATCGAAAAGCCGATCAACTACATCGACTTCCTCGACCGAGTGAACGCCATCGTCGAGGGCGGCGGCGACCCGGCTTGAAACCCCTCCCAGCTGCCGTGCCAGGTCCCGCGGCCGGGCGCCGCGGCCTACATAAGCCTTAGTTGCCGCGATAGGTCGAATAGCCGAACGGGCTCAGAAGCAAAGGAATATGGTAGTGCTCAGCCGTTGCATCCGCGCTAAACTCGACAGGTATGCGGGAAAAGAAAGTCGCTCGCCCGTAGCGCGCATAGTATTCGCCGATGTTGAAAACAATCCGGTATTCGCCGGCCGTCATTTTTTTGTCGGCGGGATAAAGGGCGGGAATCCGGCCTTGCGCGTTGGTGGCGCCGGTGCTCAATTGGCGCCACTGTTCGCCCACGTGCTGCTCCAGGGTGACATCAACACCGGCAGCCGGTTGGCCGCTTTGCAGGTCGAGCACATGGACGCTGAGCGGGTTGGGCGCGGCCGCCGCGAGGGCCGTGGTCGAGGCCAGGGCGCAAGCGAGTACCAGTTGTTTAATTCGTTTCATGCTGTTCTCCTAAATGGTTGTGGAAGGGATCAAAGGGTGGGATGGGGCTGATCCAGGCCGGGCAGAGTACGGATGGCGGCTATTGCACAGGCGTGATCGTTGGACGCGCCGCCACCGCCGGCGACGCCGATGGCGCCTACGGGCTGAGCGCCTACCAGCAGCGGTATGCCGCCGCCCAGCAGCAGCAATTCAGGCAAGGTGGCCAGATTGCGGGCGTCAGGATTGGCTTGCGCTTGGCGCGCCAGGTCGAGCGTGGCGTTTTTGGTCGATAAAGCGGTGTATGCCTTGCGTCTGCTGGCTTCGATATTGTGCGGGCCAACTCCGTCAGCACGCTGCAGCGCTACCAAGTTGCCGCCCCGGTCGAGCACGGAGACGACGATCGCGCGGCCTTGGCTGCGGCAGGTCTCGATGGCGCTGCCGGCCAGGCGGTTAGCTGCCTCCAGCGTCAATTCGGGCAAATCGCGAAATTGGGCCGCCGCCGGAAGCGCTGCCAGCGTCGCCAGCGTCGTCATCAGGATAACAATCGGTTTGCGCATGATGTTCCTTGGTCAGTTGGTATGGCAGCCATTTTCCCACTCGCCGCACTACGCAATCCTGACCGCCGGATGACAGTTTCGTCATGTTCGAGCAGCTTCGATCGGCATACAATGTGGGTTTATCCGGTGCCTGTGCCCATGACTATCCTGGTAATCGAAGACGAGCCGAAAACCGGCGACTATCTGCAGCGCGGTTTGAGCGAGTCGGGATTCTCCACGCAGCTTGCGCGCAACGGGCGCGACGGTTTATCGATTGCGCGCGAAGGCGAGATCGACTTGATCGTACTCGACGTCATGCTGCCGCGTATGGATGGCTGGCAGGTTCTCACTGCCTTGCGCGACGACCCGGCGACCGCGCAGATCCCGGTGCTGTTTCTGACGGCGCGTGACGCGGTGCAGGACCGGGTGCGTGGCCTCGAACTGGGCGCCGACGACTATCTGGTGAAGCCGTTTGCATTCGTCGAACTGGTGGCGCGGATTCGCACGCTGTTACGGCGCGGCCCGGCGCGCGAGGAAGACCTGATCCAAATCGGCGACATGGATATCGACGTATTGCGGCGTCGTGTGCGGCGCGGCGCCGTGACGATCACATTGACGGCCCAAGAGTTCGCTTTGCTGCATTTGTTGGCGCGCCGCCAGGGCCAAGTGCTGTCTCGTTCACTGATCGCCTCCCAAGTGTGGAACATGAATTTTGACAGCGACACGAATGTCATCGATGCGGCGGTGCGCCGCTTGCGACGCAAGATCGACGATCCCTTCCCCCGAAAGTTAATCCATACGCGGCGTGGCATGGGTTATGTGTGCGACGAGGAAGCGGCTGCGTGAAGGCCGCGTCTTGTCATTCACTTCGTCAGTCGCTGACGCTACGGGTTACCGCCATGTTCGTGCTGGTGGTCGCGCTCTCCGCCGCCGGGCTGGGTATGTACCTGTATCGGGCTTTCGTCGGCGAACTCGAGCGGCGCGACGACATCCAGCTGTTGGGCAAGCTGCGCCAGGTACAGATGCTGCTCGGGCGCCCCGGCGCGGCCGAACTGGTCAGCTCCCAGCCAGACTATTTCCGCGATACGATGAGCGGCCAGGAGAACTCACTAGTACGCTTGCTGGCGCCCGGCGGGGCGGTGCTGGTCGACATCAACGCGTCTGGCGAGTCGTATCCTGTGCCGGCGTCGGCCGGATGGGCGCCGGGTCCGGCGTCGATCGCCCACTGGTCGAGTAGCCGCAACGCTCCCGGCAGGGTTATCGCCGGCAGCGCGCGCCTCGGCGGCGGCGAGGTGACGGTGATCGTCGCGCGTGTCTACGCCGAGCGTAGCGCGATGTTGGCCCGGTACCGCGGCCAGATCGCCGGCGCGGTCCTGGTCAGCGCGTTGCTGGCGGCGCTGCTGGCGGCGCTCATACTGCGGCGCGGCCTGCGTCCGCTGCGCACCCTGGCCCCGCAGGCCGCGCTGGTGAAGCCGGGCACGCTGGCCCAGCGGCTCGACGTGGACGCGGCGCCATCGGAACTTAGGCCTCTGATCGAAGCGTTTAACGCCATGCTCGCCCGGCTGCAGGAAGGCTACCTGCGCCTGTCCAGTTTTTCCGCCGACCTCGCCCACGAATTCCGCACGCCGATTAGCAATATGCTGGTTCAAAGCCAAGTCATGCTGGCCAATGCCCGTACCGCCACCGAGTACGAGCAACTGATCGCCTCCAACATCGAGGAACTGGAGCGGCTAGCGCGCATGATCGGCAGCATGCTATTTCTGGCGCGCGCGGCGCAAGACGACGTGGTGCTGGCGCGCCAGCAACTGTCGGCCCTGGGCGAATTAAAAAATGCCTCCGATTTTTTCAGCGGCATGGCCGACGAGCGCGGATTGCGGTTGGATTGCGTTGGCGATGGCCAGGTGGTGGCGGATCCTAATTTGCTGCGCCGTGCGCTGGCCAATCTGGTGTCGAACGCGGTGCGCCATGCCGACCAAGGCAGCACTGTTACGCTGCGCGCAATCGCACGCGACGGCGCGACCGAAATTAGCGTGGCGAATACGGGAATACCGGTCGGGCCGCAACACTTGGATCGCTTGTTCGAGCGCTTCTTTCGCGCGGACGCGGCGCGCAGCAACGCCGATGGATCGACCGGACTAGGTCTCTCGATTGTGCGTGCCATCATGGATCTGCACGGTGGTGCCATCAACGTGCGGACCAATGCCGATCTGATTGAATTCACATTGATTTTCCCTGCCGCCGCGGCGCCAGGCTGTGCTGGGTAACTAGCGCACCAGTATGCCCCTGGGTTGCGCGTTTCAGCGGGCCGGTAGGCCTCGTTATGTCAAGAATGCGAGTCGCCGCAAGTAGTCGCCGGCAGTTTTTGCGGTCAACGCGAAAGTGGTGCGCACGATCGCCTCTGTCAGTGTCGCTTCGCGCCCGGGGCCCGGGTAACCGCGGCCGGTATGCCGGCATGGGCCTTCAGGTCGCCACGGCGCCGACTTGATGGCGCGGATGCGACGATTCAAATTCCGGCAGCTTGAACAGCAACGCGCCGACCGTTGCCACGCGGGGGAATGTTGAAATATCGATGCCAAAACGCTCTGCGCCAATCAAATGGCTAGCCAGCGCCAGGTCGGCCAGGCTGAGCGTTTCGTTATGGCAGCGCGTCGCGCCATCGGAAAGCAGTGCTTCGTAAGCGGCCAGGCCTTCGGTAAACCAGTGCGCCGCCCATTCGCGGCCAGCGGCCTCGCTGGCGCCAAACTGCGTGGCCAGGCGCTTTTGCACCCGCGGCACCACTAGCGGATGCGCATCGGCCGCCGTCAACAAGAACATTGCACGTACGCGCGCCCGGCCGGCGGCGTCTGGCGGCAGCAGCGGCATTGTTGGGTAGGTTTCTTCCAGCCACTCCAAAATCGCCAGGCTTTGCGTCAGCGGTTCGGGTGTGCCGCCTTCCAGCGCGGGCACGGCGCCGGCTGGATTCAGGGCGCGAAACACCGACTCATGCTGATGACCGCAGGACAGGTCATGCATGCGTTCCTCAAACGCCACGTCTTTGAGCTTGAGCGCGACGCGCACGCGGTAAGCTGCCAGCGACAGCCAATAGCCGTGAAGAATGAGCATAAAAGTTCCTGCTGTGGAGTAGGTGTTGAAGGAAAGCGAAACCGCATGACCAGGTGCCATGCCGGGCCGATTATATCGTAATTCCACCGGGCTGAAGTTGGCGTTATTGCATAAGTCGAAAATCTTAAAAACCGCTCCCCCCGCCAAGAAATATCAAGTGGCGGCCGTCATCGAGCGTCGCGGTGGCGCCGCCAAAGCCCTGTGCAAAAGAGTATCGACACTAGGTTTTCCAGTATCAGAAAGTATCGAAGCCGAGTGATACATTGTCTACGTGGTGCAGACCTTGTACCGCCAAAGATAAAAACTGGAGACAACAACATGAAACGTATCGCAAGCGGCGCCCTGTGCGCAGCTGTACTCTGTGTCAGCAACGCCGCCGTGGCCGCCACCGACCTGGTGATCGCTACCGTCAACAACGGCCACATGATCGAGATGCAAAAGCTCAGCAAATTCTTCGAGCAAGCCAATCCCGATATCAAACTGAAATGGGTCACGCTGGAAGAGGGCGTGCTGCGCCAGCGCATGACCACCGACATCGCCACCAAGGGCGGCCAGTTCGACGTCATGACGATCGGCATGTACGAAACGCCGATCTGGGCCAAGAAGGACTGGCTGATTCCGATCAAACCCGACGCCGCCTACGACGTCGACGACCTGCTGCCGTCGATCCGCGACGGCCTGTCGCTGAACGGCAAGCTGTACGCCGCGCCGTTCTACGGCGAAAGCTCGATGATCATGTACCGCAGCGACCTGGTTAAAAAAGCCGGCATGACGATCGAAGACCGTCCGACCTGGGCGCACATCCGCGCCGTGGCCGCCAAGATCCACGACCCGGCCAACGGCGTGTACGGCATCTGCCTGCGCGGCAAACCGGGCTGGGGCGACAACATGGCCTTGATCACGACGATGGCCAACTCCTTCGGCGGCCAGCTGTTCGACATGAAATGGCAGCCGCAATTCACCAGCAAGCCATGGAAGGACGCCGTCGGCACCTACGTCGACCTGTTGAAAAACTTCGGCCCGCCGGGCTCGTCCTCGAACAGCTTCAATGAAATCCTGGCGCTGTACAACGAAGGCAAGTGCGGCATGTGGATCGACGCCACCATCGCCGCCTCGTTCATCACCGACCCGAAGCAGAGCAAAGTGGCCGACAAGGTCGCCTTCGCCCAGTCGCCGGTCGCGGTGACCGAACGCGGCGCGAACTGGCTGTGGGCCTGGTCGCTGGCCATTCCGAAGAGCTCGAAGCAGCCCGAGGTGGCGCAAAAGTTCATCAACTGGGCCACCTCGAAAGAGTACATCAAGCTGGTGGCGAAAGAGACCGGCTGGGCCACCGTGCCGACCGGCACCCGCAAGTCGACCTACGCGTCGCCGGAGTTCGTCAAAGCGGCCAAGTTCGCCACCGCCGAAGGCAAGGCCATCGCCACCGGCCGGCCGAACCAGAGCACCTTGCCGCCGTCGCCGTACATCGGCGTGCAGTTCGCCTCGATCCCCGAATTCCAGGCGATCGGCGTGGCGGCCGGCCAGCAAATGACCGCTGCGCTGCTGGGCAAGGTCACGGTTGACCAGGCGCTGGAAATCACCCAGCAAGCGGCCGACCGCGAAATGCGCAAGGGCGGGTATTACAAATAAACGGTTTCGGCGCGCCCCGACGGGCCGCCAACGCCAAACCGAACCAGCGGCGTTGAGCCGGGGCCAGACCCCCGGGGACACGGCGTCCCCGTCCGGCCCCGGTCTTACGCCGCTGGTTTGCAGCGACTCCCCGGGCGCTCCAGCGCCGCTGTTTCATCGCCGTCCCGCCCGCGGGCCGGCGTCCCTCTGCGCACCTGAGAACCTTATGACACGACTCATACCTCGGACCTTGCTGACACCGGCCGTGCTCGCCGTGGCCGTCATTTCCATCGTCCCGTTATTGATCACCCTGTATTACGCCTTCATTCGCTTCAACATGCTCAGCCCCGGCGAGCACGAATTCCACGGACTGGCGAACTTCCACTTTTTCTTCACCGACGGCGCCTTCCTGCCGGCGTTGAAAAACACCTTCGTGCTGATGTTCTCCGTGATGGCCATCACGGTGGTGTTGGGCGCCGCGCTCGGCCTGCTGATCAACGAAGCCTTCCCGGGCCGCGCCATCGTGCGCGTGCTGCTTATTTCGCCGTTCCTGGTGATGCCGGCGGTGAACGCGCTGATGTGGAAGAACATGCTGCTCAACCCGATCTACGGCCTGTTCGCCCAGGTCAGCCTGTTCTTCGGCCTGACGCCGATCGACTGGCTGTCGGCGTTCCCGCTGCTGGCCATCATCATGATGGTGTCGTGGCAGTGGCTGCCGTTCGCCTGCCTGATCTTCATGACGTCGCTGCAATCGATGGACAAGGAACAGCTGGAGGCGGCCGGCATGGACGGCGCCAACTACCTGCAGAAGCTGCGCTACCTGTACATCCCGCACCTTGGCCGCGCGGTCTCGGTGGTACTGATGATTGAAATGATCTTCCTGCTGTCGGTGTTCGCCGAAATCTTCACTACCACCAGCGGCGGTCCGGGCTTCGACACCACCACCATCACTTTCATGATCTATCAGCAAGCCTTGCTGTCCTACGATATCGGCGCGGCTTCGGCCGGGGCCTTGTTCGCGGTGCTGCTGGCGAATATCGCGGCCTTCTTCCTGATGCGCGTCATCGGCAAGAACCTGGCGAAATAAGGAGACACCGATGAACAATAAACTTGTCCTGCATACGCGCACCGTGGCCGCCTGGTTTTTCGCGCTGCTGCTGTTCTTCCCGATCTTCTGGCTCGGCCTGATGGCCTTCAAGACCGAGGGCCAGGCGATCGCCACGCCGCCGCTGCTGTTCTTCACGCCGACGCTGGAGAGCTTCCGCGACGTCATGGGACGCGACCACTACCTCGGCTACGCCTTCAATTCGCTGATCACCAGCGTGGTCTCGACGGCGGTCGGGCTGGCCATCGCGATCCCGGCGGCCTACTCGATGGCCTTCTTCCCGACCCGCGGCACCATCGGCCTGCTGAAGTTCATGCTCAGCTCGCGCTACATGCCCGGCGTCGGCGCGCTGATGCCGATCTACATCTGCTACCAGTACTTCGGCCTGCTCGACACCCGCGTCGGCCTGACCGTGATGTTCATGCTGATGAACCTGCCCATCATGATCTGGCTGCTGTACACGAATATGCGCGAGCTGCCGCGCGAAATCCTGGAGGCGGCGCGCATGGACGGCGCCACCGTTTTCCACGAGTTCCGCTACATCGTGCTGCCGCTGTCGGTGGGCGGCATCGCCTCGACCGCGCTGGTGTGCATGGTCTGGTCGTGGAACGAGTCGTTCTGGTCGCTCAACCTGGGCGCCTCCAACGCCGGCACGCTGGCCTGGCTGATCGCCTCGTACTCCAGCCCCGAGGGACTGTTCTGGGCCAAGCTGTCGGCCGCCTCGCTGATGGCGATCGCGCCGATCATGGCGCTGGGCTGGTTCTGCCAGAAGCAACTGGTGCAAGGCATGACCTTCGGCGCAGTCAAATAAGTACCGTATATATAAGAATAGGACATCGATCATGGCTTACCTGCAACTGAGCAACATAGAAAAATTCTTCGGCGACCACCACGCCATCAAGGGCATCGACCTGCAAATCGAGAAGGGCGAATTCGTCGTCTTCGTCGGCCCGTCCGGCTGCGGCAAGTCGACCCTGCTGCGCCTGATCGCCGGCCTGGAGCCGATCGACAAGGGCAGCCTGCACCTGGACCGGCGCGACATCACCAACCTGCCGTCGTCCAAGCGCGACCTGGCGATGGTGTTCCAGTCGTACGCGCTGTATCCGCACATGACGGTGTTCGAGAACATGTCGTTCGCGCTGAAACTGGGCGGCGTCGACCGCGCCGTGATCCGCGAAAAGGTCGACAAGGCCGCCGCCATCCTCGACCTGGGCAAATACCTGGAACGCACGCCGAAGGAACTGTCCGGCGGCCAGCGCCAGCGCGTCGCCATCGGCCGCTCCATCGTGCGCGACCCGAAGGTGTTCCTGTTCGACGAACCGCTGTCGAACCTGGACGCGGCCCTGCGCGTGCAGACCCGCATTGAAATCGCCAAGCTGCACCGCGAGCTGGGCGCCACCACCATCTACGTGACCCACGACCAGGTCGAGGCGATGACCCTGGCCGACCGCGTGGTGGTGCTGCGCGACGGCCAGATCGAGCAGCACGGCTCGCCGCTGGAACTGTACGACCGCCCGGCCAACCGCTTCGTGGCGCAGTTCATCGGCACCCCGAGCATGAACGTGGTGCCGTCCGCCGGCCTGCCGCGGCTGGCCGAAATGGCCGGCGCCGGGGCGCCCACCGACGGCTTCGTCGGCATCCGCCCGGAACACGTGCACGTGCTGGCGGCGGCGCAGCCCGGCAGCCTGCCGGCCAGCGTCGACATGGTCGAATCGCTGGGCGTCGAGACGCTGGTCTACGCGCGCCTGGAAAACAACATCCAGGTGGTGGCGCGCGGCAGCGAACGGATTTTCCTGCATCCGGGCGACCGCACCCACCTCAGTTTCGAGCACGACTTCGTGCACCATTTCGACCGCCTTGGCAACACCTGCGGCTACGTCGCGAAAGGAGCGGCGTGATGACGCAGGCGACCGTGCACTTGAACCAGGCCGCGCTGGGCGGCCTGCCGTCCGGCATTCCCGGCCCGTCCTACGACCGCGGCGCGGTGGCGCGCAGCATCGTGCATATCGGCGTGGGCGGTTTTTACCGCGCCCACCAGGCGCTCTACCTGGACGACCTGCTGCAACTGCCCGGCCACGAGCAATGGGGTTATTGCGGCGTCGGCCTGCTGCCGCACGACGCCGCCATCCGCGACGCCATGCTGGCGCAGGACTGCCTGTACACCGTCGTCGAACGCAGCGCCGCCGGCGACGTGCCGCGGGTGATCGGTTCGATCCTGGAGTTCATGTACGCGCCGGACGACCCGGACGCTGTGCTGGAAAAGCTGGCCGATCCAGCCACCCGCATCGTCTCGCTGACCATCACCGAGGGCGGCTATTACATCAACCAGGGCAGCGGCGAGTTCGACGCCGGCCACCCCGACATCGTCCACGACCTGGCCAATCCGCACACGCCGCGCTGCTCGTTCGGCTACCTGGCCGAGGCGCTGGCGCGGCGCCGCGTGCGCGGGCTGGCGCCGTTCACCGTGATGTCCTGCGATAACCTGCAAAACAACGGCGACGTCGCCCGCAAGATGCTGCTGGCCTTCACCGCGCTGCGTTCGCCGTCGCTGAGCGAATGGCTGGCCGAGCACTGTGCCTTCCCGAACAGCATGGTCGACCGCATCACCCCGGCCACCACCGACGAGCACCGCGCGCTGCTGCGCGAAAAATTCGGCCTGCTCGACGCCTGGCCGGTGATGACCGAGCCGTTCAAGCAATGGGTGATCGAAGACCACTTCCCGGGCGGGCGCCCGGCGTGGGAACTGGTCGGCGCGCAAATGACCGGCGACGTGCTGCCCTACGAAAAAATGAAGCTGCGCCTGCTCAACGCCGGCCACCAGTCGCTGTGTTACATCGGCATGTTGTTCGGCTACGAATTCGCCCACGAGGCGATGGCCGACGCCGGCATCCGCCAGCTGTTTTCCGACATGATGGACATCGAGGTGACGCCGTTGCTGCCGGCGGTCGAGGGCATCGACCTGGCCGACTACAAGCGCACGCTGATCGAGCGTTTTTCCAACCCGGCGATCCGCGACCAATTGTCGCGCATCGGCACCGAAGGCTCGGCGCGCATTCCGAAATTCGTGCTGCCGTCGGTGCGCGAACAGCTGGAACTGGGCGGTCCGGTCAAGCTGCTCGGTTTTACCGTGGCCTGCTGGTTCCGCTACCTGAACGGCAGCGACGAGCAGGGCCGGCCGATGCCGATCAACGACCCGTACGCCGAGCGGCTGCGCGAGCACGCGCTGCGCGGCGGCGCCGACCCGGCCGCGCTGTTGTCGATGCGCGAGCTGTTCGGCGAGTTGAGCGAGGCGCCGCGCTTCGTTGCCGGGGTGGCGGACGCGCTGGCGCGCCTGTACCGCGACGGCGCGCGGGCCGCGCTGAACCACGCGCTGGCGCGCTAAAGGGGAGGCCGCCATGTACCTTGGAATCGACCTCGGCACCTCCGAAGTGAAGGTGCTGCTGATGGACGCGGCCCAGCGCGTCGTCGGCAGCGCCCACGCGCCGCTGAGCATTAGCCGGCCGCGGCCGCAATGGTCCGAGCAAGACCCGGCCGACTGGTGGCGCGCCACGCTGGACGCGGTCGGCGCGCTGGCCGCCAGCCACCCGGGCGAGTTGGCGGCGCTGCGCGGCATCGGCCTGTCCGGCCAGATGCACGGCGCGGTGCTGCTGGACGCGGCCGGCGCGGTGCTGCGCCCGGCCATCCTGTGGAACGACGTGCGCTCCGGCGCCGAATGCGCGGAGCTGGAACGGCGCGCGCCGCAGCTGCGCGCGATCACCGGCAACCTGGCCATGCCCGGCTTCACCGCGCCCAAGCTGCTGTGGGTCGCCCAACACGAGCCGGAACTGTTCCGCCGCACCGCCACGGTGCTGCTGCCGAAGGACTACCTGCGCTATTTGCTGACGGGCGAATTCATCTCCGACCTGTCCGACGCCTCCGGCACGCTGTGGCTGGACGTCGGCCGGCGCGACTGGTGCGACGCCATGCTCGACGCCTGCGGCCTAGACCGTTCACACATGCCGCGCCTGGTCGAAGGCTCGGCGCCAGGCGGCTTGTTGAAAGAGGAACTGGCGCGCGCCTGGGGCATCGCCACGCCGGTGGTGCTGGCCGGCGGCGCCGGCGACAACGCCGCCAGCGCGGTCGGCATGGGCGTGGTCGCGCAGGGCGAGGGCTTCCTCTCGCTGGGCACCTCCGGCGTCTTCTTCACCGCCAACGACGGCTACCGGCCCGACCCGGCGCAGGGCCTGCACACCTTTTGCCACGCGCTGCCGGGGCAATGGCACCAGATGGGCGTGATGTTGTCGGCGGCCAGCTGCCTGCGCTGGGTGGCGCAGCTGAGCCACGCCGCCGACGAGGCCGCGCTGCTGGTAGAAATCGAAGGCGCCGGCAAGGCCGCGCGCGGCGCCGCGCCGCTGTTCCTGCCCTACCTGTCGGGCGAGCGCACGCCGCACAACGACCCGCACGCCAGCGGCGTGTTTTTCGGGCTGCGCCACGACACCGACCGCGCGCTGCTCGGCTACTCGGTGCTGGAAGGCGTGGCGTTCGGGCTGCGCGACAGCCTGCTGGCGCTGCGCGACGCCGGCGGCGCCCCGGCGATGGCCGCGCTGGTCGGCGGCGGCAGCCGCAGTCGCTACTGGGCGCGCCTGCTGGCCAGCGCGCTGGACCTGCCGCTCAGCCTGAACAGCGGCGGCCACGTCGGCGCGGCGCTGGGCGCGGCGAGGCTGGGGCTGCTGGCGGCCGAGCCGCAACGCACGGTGGCCGACGTCTGCTACGCGCCGCCGGTGCTAGAAGTGATCGAACCGGACCCGCAATGGCACGCGGCGCTGCTGCCGCGCTTCGAGCGCTACCGCGCGCTGTACGCCAGCCTGAAACCGCTGTTTTAAGCGCCCCGCGGCTTGCTATACTGTAGTCCGGTGCCGGCGGCTGACGATTTTCGTAGGTCGGGTTAGCCCGAAAGGGCGTAACCCGACAGGCGTCGGCGGCGGCTCGGCGTCGGATTACGCTGTCGCTAATCCGACCTACGGAATCTTGACTTAGCGGCATGAGTGTCCCCCCCCCAAAAGAGCCACACGCGCGCCGACGCCGCGGCGCACACCGATGGAGACCGAGACATGCCGCCAAAAAGCGCCCACCACGCCTTGCAGCTCGAGCATGAGCGCGAGCGCGACGCCACCCAGGGCTTCGAGCCGAAGGGGACGTTCGGCTTCATCCGCTACCTCGAACACGGCTTTCCCAGCTCGCTGGTGCGCTGGCACTACCACGACGAATACGAGCTGCACCTGACCCTCGAAAGCAGCGGCAAGGTCTTCGTCGGCGACTACATCGGCCAGTTCGCGCCCGGCCACCTGGTGCTGACCGGGCCGCGGGTGCCGCACAACTGGGTCTCGATCGACACGCCGGAAGAGGGCGTCGAGTTGCGCGACATGGTGATCCAGTTCGCCCATGCGCCGCTGGAAACGCTGGCCGGCGTGATTCCCGAGGTGAAAAGCATCCTGCCGCTGCTGCACCGGGCGCTGCACGGCATCGAATTTTTCAACATCAGCGCGCAGGCGCACGAGCGTTTCATGCGCATCCGCGACAGCACCGGCCTGCCGCGCTTCATCGAATTCCTCACGCTGCTGGGCGAACTGGCGCGCAGCAGCGACTACCAGCTGCTGTCGACGATCCCGATGCAATCGACCGACGACGACGCCGCGCTGGCGCGCATCAGCTCCGCCATCAATTTCATCGTGCAGAATTACGCCAGCCAGTTTTCGATGAAGGAACTGGCGCAGCAGTTGGACATGCCGGAGCGGATGTTCTCGCGGTTTTTCCGCAGCGCGACGGGCAACAGCTTCACCGACTTCGTCAACCGCCTGCGCGTCAACAAGGCCTGCGAACTGTTGATGGAGACCGAGCGCTACGTCACCAATATCTGCTACGACGCCGGCTTCAACAACGTCGCCAACTTCAACCGCCGCTTCCTCGAACTGAAAGGCATGACGCCGAAAGCCTTCCGCCAGCAAGCCCAAGGCCGCTTCGGCGCCTAGCGACGTGGCCTTTGTGGATCGTTCAAAACACCGGATAGATGTAGCGACCTGCGTTTGAGGGCGCGCCGACCTGCATTCAGCGCTTTTTCAGCCAGCAATCGGTGCAACTGCCGGAGATCAAAACCGGAGATAACTGCAAATAGACCTGCATTCAGCCGCGCCGACTTGTATCTCATTGGCTTGAAACAATACCTGCGGCTGCCGGGAGCGCAAAATATTACTGTTTTGCAAGCGATTGAAGCACTTTCACATATGCGGCATGGGCGGCCCCGCCCATGCGCAGTCGAGATCAGCATCGGGTACAAGGCCGTAAGTCAGTTCGGGTACAATGATATCAAGTGACTCAATGATGGGGTGAAATATGAAGCAAGTCTTGAAGCGTTTCACGTGCGATGACGTGCGCCAGGCAAACAACGACCTCATTGCCCGCAAGGACAAGGTGCCAGTCGGTCTGTCGCCGGCCGCAACCCGACTTCTCCGCCAGTCGCGCTTCAGCCGCGACGAGATTAATCGTGCTTTCGCCGAAGCGCGCCGCTTGGTAAATGGAACGTAATTGATAGCGCAACCGGTCCCCCCTGCGCCAAGCTCTCCGGTACCTGTTGTACCCGGCGCTCCTTCATCTGACGGAGCGCCGTCGTCGGCTTCACCTTATAACTGGATCTACAAGGAACTGGTGAAAGATCCCGACGATGCCGTCGGAGCGATTGCCTATGTTCTATACAAACGGGACAAGATTGCTTTCATTGAAGCCACCTTTTCCACCCATGCGCGTGTCCCCACACCCGATGAACTGAAAGTCTTCCACACGCAGACCTGCCTGCCTGCGAAGATCGGGACGTATCGTGCACAGGCAGAGCAGCTCGCTGAGGCGTTCCTCAACGCTGGAGTGGCCAAACGGGTGCAGGACTTCGAAGACGAGATACGGGAAAGCGTTCTAAACCAGAATGTGTCGGCTGTGCTCGCCGAACTGAAGAGCAAAAAGGGCCTAGGTGCTTGGGCGGGCGACGTCGTCGGAAATTTAGGCGTCAACATTCTGACCATCTTTGTCATTGGAGCGGTTTTTGGCGGCTTTCAAGCGTTGGCGAAATTTAACGCCAACATGGAAAGGCTGTTCAATGCACCAGTGGCCGCTGAACCACCTGCCCCTGTTGTCACCCAGCCGACCGCCCCTGCCGTCAACAAGCCTTAATTGGCCCACTGACACGACCGAGCGGTGCGAGCACCGGACCCTTTCGTTCACCAAGCTCGCGGACATGTCCTCGCCGGTCCTGATGCAAGCATGTTCGATGGGCCGCACCATCCCGAAGGCAAAGCTCGAATTCATGCGCGCCGACGGTCAGGGCACTGCATTTATGCCCCAGTCATCAAGGTCTACTTCAATGGACCCGACATCCCGTTCGTCACCAAGATGATTCACCATGATGATCATTTCCACATGGCGCTGAGAGGTTGATATGCGAATGCTGATAGGGTTGGTTGTTGGGGCGTCCGCGCTGCTCTCGTTGGCCTATGGCGCTGAGTCGTCCGGTGCGTGGAAACCGTTTCATGCAAAGTACGCGATCTTCTCCGGCCAGCAATTGGCGGGGCGTGAAGCACCAACGGCGGCCGACCGCAAGCTGGCTATGGCGATTGAAGGCCTGCCTGCGAAAGAGATATTCGATTCAATTGGCCCGGATCTCCATCCAGCGTGTAGCCAAGACAAGGGCGACCGGGATCGCCGCAAGGGAGGGGTCCAGTGCACCTACAGCCCGGATGGGAATGGAAAGGACTACCGATGCTGGATCGGGGTCGATCTCCGAACTGGCGAAAGCATCCCGACCGTAAGTTGTTAGCGGATTTGGCCACCGCCTGTTTGCGATTATTACGTCGCTCCGCGCCGGTCAAACCGCAGATCGTGCGGTGTTATGTTTTCCTGCGATTTCAGCAGCCAGCCTTTCGACAATGCGCCGCCACGCACGCGTCCTCTTGTCCCGCCAAGCCAACATTGTCGGGTTACGCGCGCGTTGCGCGCTAACCCGACCTACGAAAAGTAGTTCACCGGGCGCGGAATAGTATCGGTTTTGGGTCTTTTTTGACGTGGTTTCAAGCGCGCGCTTGCCGCAAGATAGGGCCACGGCGCGGTTTTGCGCGCCGCCCCCTTCCGCGCGAAAGAGACAGCCATGCCCAAGCAACAAGACCTTGCCAACGCCATCCGCGCGCTGGCGATGGACGCGGTACAGCAAGCCAATTCCGGCCACCCCGGCATGCCGATGGGTATGGCCGACATCGCGCTGGCGCTGTGGCAGCGCCGCCTGCGCCACAATCCCGCCAATCCGCAATGGGCCAACCGCGACCGCTTCGTGCTGTCCAACGGCCACGGCTCGATGCTGCTGTACGCGCTGCTGCACCTGAGCGGCTACGCGCTGGGCATCGACGACCTGAAGCAGTTCCGCCAGTTGCACAGCAAAACCCCCGGCCACCCGGAATACGGCTACACGCCGGGCGTGGAAACCACCACCGGCCCGCTCGGGCAAGGCTTGGCCAACGCGGTCGGCCTGGCGCTGGCGGAAAAAATGATGGGCGCCGAATTCAACCGGCCCGGCTTCGAGCTGGTCGACCACCACACCTACGCCTTCGTCGGCGACGGCTGCCTGATGGAGGGCATTTCGCACGAGGCCTGTTCGCTGGCCGGCACGCTGGGGCTGGGCAAGCTGGTCGTGTTCTACGACGATAACGGCATCTCGATCGACGGCGAGGTCGGCGGCTGGTTCACCGACGACACGCCGCGCCGCTTTGAAGCCTACGGCTGGCGCGTGTTGCGCGAGGTCGACGGCCACGACCACGCGGCGCTGGGCGCCGCCATCGACGCCGCGCGCGTCGGCGAGGGGCGGCCGACGCTGATCTGCTGTAAAACCGTGATCGGCAAGGGCGCGCCGCACAAGCAGGGCAGCCACGAGTCGCATGGCGCGCCGCTGGGCGCCGCCGAGGTGGCGGCGGCGCGCGCCGCGCTGGGCTGGCCGCACGCGCCGTTCGAGATTCCGGCCGAGATTTACGCGGCCTGGGACGGGCGCGAGCGCGGCGCCGCGCTGGAGCGCGACTGGGAGGCCAGCTTCGCCGGCTACCGGAGGGCGCACCCGCATCTGGCGGCCGAGTTCCTGCGCCGCCGCGCCGGCGAGCTGCCGGCCGACTTCGCGCCGCAACTGGCCGCCGCGCTGGCGGCCTTGGACGCGAAAGCCGAAACCATCGCCACCCGCAAGGCCAGCCAGAACGCCATCGGCCTCATGGCCGCGCAACTGCCCGAGCTGGTGGGCGGTTCGGCCGACCTGGCCAGCTCCAACCTGACGCTGTGGCCGGCCGCGCGCGCGGTCTCGGCGGCCGGCGGCGGCAACTACATCTATTACGGCGTGCGCGAGTTCGGCATGGCCGCCATCATCAACGGGCTGGCGCTGTACGGCGGCCTGCGCCCGTTCGGCGGCACCTTCCTGATGTTCTCGGAGTACGCCCGCAACGCGCTGCGGATGGCGGCGCTGATGCGCATCAATCCGATTTTCGTGTTCACCCACGATTCGATCGGCCTGGGCGAGGACGGCCCGACCCACCAGCCGGTGGAGCAGACCGCGACGCTGCGCATGATCCCCAACATGGACGTGTGGCGCCCGGCCGACACGGCCGAGGCGCTGGTGGCGTGGCAGGTGGCGCTGCAGCACCGCGGCACGCCCAGTTGCCTGGTGTTTTGCCGCCAGAATCTGCCGTACCTGCCGAAGAGCGCGCAGCAACTGGCCGACATCCGCCGCGGCGCCTACGTGCTGGCGGCCGAGGCCGGCACGCTGGCGGCGGTGCTGATCGCCACCGGCTCCGAGGTCGAGCTGGCGATGCGGGCGCGGCGCGCGCTGGCGCTGGAAGGTGTCCACGTGCGGCTGGTGTCGATGCCGTCGCCGTACAATTTCGACCGCCAGGACGCCGCCTACCGCGACGCCGTGCTGCCGCGGCGCGCGCCGCGCGTCGCCGTCGAAGCCGGCCTGGGCGACTACTGGCGCAAATACGTCGGCCTGCGCGGCGCCGTGGTGGGTATCGACACCTTTGGCGAATCCGGCCCGGCCGCCGCCCTGTACCTGCACTTCGGCCTGACCGTCGAGGCCGTCTGCGCCGCCGTGCGCGCCCTGATCGAGCAACCCTGCGAATAAACCATGAACCAACTTGAACAACTGAAGCAGTACAGCACCGTGGTCGCCGACACCGGCGACTTCCAAAGCATCAAGGCGTTCGCGCCGCGGGACGCCACCACCAACCCCTCGCTGATCCTGAAGGCGGTGCGGATGGATGAATACCGGCCGCTGCTGGAGCGGGCCGTGCGCGACCACGGCGGCGAAGGCGTCGACGCGGTCGCCGACCGTTTGCTGGTGGCCTTCGGGCTAGAGATCCTGAAACTGGTGCCGGGCCGGGTCTCGACCGAAACCGACGCCCGCCTGTCCTTCGACACGGCGGCGACGGTGGCGCGCGGGCGCGCGCTGTTCGCGCTGTACCAGGCGGCCGGGGTGGCGCGCGAGCGCGTGCTGATCAAGATCGCCTCGACCTGGGAGGGCATCGAGGCGGCGCGCGTGCTGGAGCGCGAGGGCATCCACTGCAACATGACGCTGCTGTTTTCGCTGGCGCAGGCGGCCTGCTGCGCCGACGCCGGCGCGCGCCTGATCTCGCCCTTCGTCGGCCGCATCCTCGACTGGCACAAGAAGGCCGGCGGGGTGGTTGGCAGCGGCGCCGACGACCCCGGCGTGCAGTCGGTGCGGCGCATCCACGCGTACTACCGGCAGTTCGGCCACCGCACCGAGGTGATGGGCGCGAGCTTCCGCGGCACCGCGCAGATCGCCGAGCTGGCCGGGTGCGACCTGCTGACCATCAGCCCGGACCTGCTGGCGCAGCTGGCCGCCAGCGAGGCGCCGCTGGCGCGCCGCCTGGGCGCGGCGGACGCGGCGCCGGCGCAGACCCGGCTGGCGTTGAACGAGTCGGCCTTCCGCCTGATGCTCAACGACGACGCCATGGCCAGCGAAAAGCTGGCCGAGGGCATCCGCGGCTTCTGCGTCGATTCGGCGCTGCTGGAGCGGATGATAGGCGAGCGTATCGGCGCCTGCAAAAAAGTATAGGAAGCTGGCTTGGAGGTATTAAAAATAACGCCGGAAAAGGAGTAAATTGTTAAAGTGCTGCAAAAAAGCATCAGCGACGACGGAAACGGGTCGAAGAACTCGCTATTTCGGGCAAACTGGGCCACAGTGGATGATACCGCTCCGTCGCCCGTTAGCGTGACGCCGGCATGTCGGATTACGCTACGCTAATCCGACCTACGGATGGCTTGGCCGGCGGCGCACCGGCGCACTGGCAGCACGCCACACGAAAACGGGGATGACAGCATGGACATTTTGCCGCGGACACGCAGCCTGGAAGCGCACCGCTGCGCACCGAAGTCGCCGGAAATCGAACGCGAGAACTACGACGGCATCATCAACTACCTCGAACACGGCTACCCGAGTCCGCGCGTGCGCTGGCACTGCCACGACGAATACGAGCTGCACTTGATCGTCTCGACCAGCGGCAAGCTGTTCGTCGGCGATTACATCGGCGAATTTTCGCCCGGCCACCTGGTGCTGACCGGGCCGCGGCTGCCGCACAACTGGATTTCGAGCAGCGTGCCGGAGGAGGGCGTGGTACTGCGCGACATGATCCTGCAATTCGCCCACGACCCGCTGGAGCAGGCCGCCAAACTGGTTCCCGAGCTGCGCGAACTGCTGCCGCTGCTGGAGCGCTCGACCTACGGCATTGAATTCCTCGACATCGGCGCCCAGGCCGAGCAGCACTTCCTGCGCATCCGCGGCAGCGCCGGGGCCGAGCGCTTCGGCCACTTCGTGCAGTTCATGTGCCAACTGGCGCGCAGCGGCAACTACCGCTTGCTGTCGAGCGCGACGATGCGCTCCTACGACGACGACGCCACGCTGGCCAAGGTCAACGCCGTGCTCAGCTACATCACCGAAAACTACCGCGAGCCGATTTCGGCCGAGGCGCTGGCCGAGCAGCTCGGCATGTCGCTGAGCAAGTTCTCGCGCTTCTTCCGCAAAACCACCGGCAATAGCTTCACCGACTTCGTCAGCCGCATCCGCATCAACAAAGCCTGCCAGCTGCTGATGAACACCGACCAGTACGTCACCAACGTCTGCTACGACGTCGGCTTCCACAACGTTGCCAACTTCAACCGGCGCTTCCTGCAAGTGAAGGGCGTAACGCCGAAGGAATTCCGGCGCCAGGCCGACGGCCGCTTCGGCGCCTAGGGCGGGGCGCCGCAGCCGTTGTCACGCGGCGGTCACGCGCGTCGTGTATCGTTGCCGCTTCTTATCATCGAAGCATCAACGAGGACGCCCGCATGAAGCTGCACACCACTTTGACCCTGACCACGCTCGCCGCCGGGCTGGCGCTGAGCGCCTGCGGCGGCGACGCGACGCAGCCGCCGCCAGCGCCGGCCAGCATGACCGGGGTCTTTCTCGACAGCGCCGTCGAAGGGCTGGAGTACGCCGCCGGCGCCGCGGCCACCGCCAGCACCAACGCCAAGGGCGAATTCGCCTGCGTTCCGGGCGACAAGGTCGCCTTCAGCGTCGCCGGCCTGGCGCTCGGCAGCGCGGCATGCGGCGCCGTCCTGACCCCGCTCGACCTGGCCGGCGGCGGCGACGTCAAGAACGACAAGGTGGTGAATCGCCTGTTGGCGCTGCAACTGCTCGACGAGGACGGCGACCCGGCCAACGGCATCAGGATCGGCGCCGACGTGAAGGCCGGACTGGCGGGTAAAAGCCTGGACTTCGGCGCCGCGCCGGCCAGCTTCCATACCCTGCTGGGCGCGCACATGGCGGCCTTGGGCGGCAAGTACGCCGGACGCGGCATCAACGACGAGCGCCGCGCGCTGGCGCGCGAACACTTCGAGGACACGCTGGCCTCGCAGGCCGGCGCGCCGGTCGCCGAGACGGCGCTGCAGAGCGGCGCGCTGGGCAGCGTCAGCGTCACGGTGACGCGCTACCAGGTGCAGGCGGCCAGCGCCTTCTACGTGCCGTACGAGGGCGCCGACGCCAAGGTCAAAGAGGCGTTCCCGCTCGGCTTCCTGCCGTCCTACGGCTCCGGCCTGGCGTTCAAGGGCACGGCGCCGAACGGCGACCTGGAGTTCTACGGCCTGACCGACCGCGGCCCGAACGGCGACGGCCCGAACCTGCCCGACCCGAGCGGCAAGGGCGGTAGCGGCAGCAAACTCTTCCCGTCGCCGAGCTTCGCGCCGTCGTTCGGCGTCATCACACTGGGTAAAAAAGGTGCGGTGCTGGCCTCCAGCACGCCGATCAGGGTCTCGGCGGCGGTCAAGGCGTCGGGCCTGCCGGTGCCGCCCGGCGCGGTCGGCAATTCGGCCGAAGTCCCGGTGTTCGACAAGATGCGGTTCGACGCCGCCGGCAAGGCGGTCTACAACGCCGGCGGCATCGACCCGGAAGCGATCGTGTTCGACAAGAAGCGCAATGTGCTGTGGCTGTCGGACGAATACGGTCCCTTCATCGTCAAGCTCGACCCGGCCAGCGGCGTGATCCAGGCGAAGTACGAGCCGGGCAAAGGCTTACCGGCGATCTTCGCCAAGCGCCGCGCCAACCGCGGCGTCGAGGGCATGGCGCTCGACACCGGCACCGACAAGCTGCACGCCTTCCTGCAAAGCCCGCTGAGCGACGGCAAGGCGCAGTACGCGCCGACCAAGTCGAGCGAGCCGATAGAACGCTTCGCCCGCTTCACGCGCTGGATTGAATTCGATCCGCTGAGCGGCAGCACCAGCAAGATGTACGCCTACCCGCTCGACGGCGCCGACTACCAGGACGGCCGCACCGGCAACGCCAAGCTGGGCGACATGGTCGCGCTGGGTGGCGGCAAATTCGTCGTCATCGAGCAGGGCGCGGCGCCGTCCGGCAAGGTGTTTAACAGGCTGATGCTGGTGGAGTTGGGCGAGGCGACCGACATTTCCGGCGCCGCTTTCAACGCCGCCACTTCGGACCTGGAGAAGAGCAGCATGGGCGGCGTGGCCGTGAACGGCGCCAGCTGGGCCGCCGTGAAACCGTTGAAGAAGACCGTGCTGCTGGACTTGAACGCGCTGGGCTGGATGGCCGAGAAGGCCGAGGGCTTGACCCTGGTCGACGGCGCCACGCTGGCGCTGTCGAACGACAACGACTTCGGCATGAAGACCCGGGTGTACGACGCCGCCGGCGTCGAGGTCGCCGGCGCCGACGTCACCAAGTGCACGGTCGGCGCCGACGGTGTGATCGTCACCAGCACCGTGGTCGGCTGCAACGCCGCCAACGCGATCCGGGTCGCGCGCGGCGACGACCGCGAGCGTCCGGGGCGGCTTTGGCTGATCAAGTTCGCCAAGACCTTGAGCAGCTACTGATCTTCGGGGCGCGCGCGGACGCGCAAAGCCAGGTGAAAAAAAAGGACACCGAAGTGTCCTTTTTGTTGCGCGCCGCGCTGAAGCTTAAAACTCTTCCCAGTCGTCGCCGGCCGCAGCCGCCGGGGCTTTGCGTGGCGCCGGGGCGCTCTTGCGGACGGCCGGGGCGTGGCTTGCGACGCGCGCCGGCGCCGCCGGGGCGGCCGGACGCGGCGCCGCCGCGCTGCTGCGCGCCATCGGCGCCGGGTCGCCGTGGGCGGCCAGCTTGAAGCCGCCCACCGCCTGGGTCAGGCGCACCGCCATGTCCTTCAGGCTTTCGGCGGCGGCCGCCGATTCCTCCACCAGCGCCGAGTTCTGCTGCGTCATTTCGTCCATGTGGGTGATGGCGGTGTTGACTTCCTCGATGCCGGCGCTCTGCTCCTGGGTGGCGGCGGTGATGTCGCTCATGATGTCGGCCACGCGCTGGATCGATTGCACGATCTCGCCCATGGTGTGGCCGGCTTCGTCAACCAGCTTGCCGCCGGCGTCGACCTTCTCGCCGGAGTCGACGATCAGCGATTTGATTTCCTTGGCGGCGGCGGCGGAGCGCTGCGCCAGGTTGCGCACTTCCGAGGCCACGACGGCGAAACCGCGGCCCTGTTCGCCGGCGCGCGCCGCTTCGACGGCGGCGTTCAGCGCCAGGATGTTGGTTTGGAAGGCGATGCCGTCGATGACGCCGATAATGTCGGCGATGCGGTTCGAGCTTTCCTTGATCGAGCCCATCGTTTCAACCACCTGCGACACCACCGAGCCGCCCTTGCTGGCCACGCTGGACGCCGACAGCGCCAGTTGGTTGGCCTGCTTGGCGTTGTCGGCGTTCTGCCGCACGGTCGAGGTCAGTTCTTCCATCGAGCTGGAGGTCTCTTCCAGCGAGCTGGCCTGCGATTCGGTACGCGCCGACAGGTCGGCGTTGCCGGCGGCGATTTCGGCCGAGGACACCTTGACGGCGTCGCTGGTGCTGCGGATGTCGAGCAGCACGTGGGCGATCTTGTCGACGAAACGGTTGAAGGCGCTGGCGATCTGCGCCAGTTCGTCGCTGCCGTTGGCGTCCAGTCGTTTGGTCAGGTCGCCCTCGCCGGAGGCGATGTCTTCCAGCGCGTCGCGGATCAGCGCCAGGCGCTGCAGCGCTTTGGCCACCAGCAGCGTCAGCAGGAAGCCGGCGCCCAGCGTCAGCAGCAGCGCCATCATGGCCGAGTTCCACAGCATCGCGGTCAGCGCCTGGGTCGCCTCGGCCTTGTCGAGCACGATCACCAGGAACCAGTCGGTGCCGGCCACTTTGGCCACGTGCAGCAGGCCGTCGCGGCCTTGCAGGCTGACCGGCGCGGCCGCTTTCTCCGCTTCGATCTGCGTCAGTTTGGCGATCGTCAGCGCGGCGTCGAACTCGGTGACCGGCTTGAGCGTCAGTTTCTGGTCCGGGTGGGCGATGATGGCGCCGGTGCTGTCGACCAGGAACGAGAAGCTGCTCGGTGTCGGCTTGATGGCGACGACGTTGCGCACCACGGTGTCGATCATGACGTCGACGCCGCCGACCGCGGTGGCGTTGCCTTTCGGGCCGAACGGCTCGGCGAAGGTGACCACCAGCTTGCCGGTGGTGGCGTCAACGTAGGGCGCGGTGAGGATAGGCCCGCCGACCTGGTTGGCCTTGATGTACCAGGGCCGCTGGGTCGGATCGTAGTTCGGCGGCATCTCGTGCAGCGCCAGCATTTTTTTGTCGGGATAGCCGATGTAGGCGTCGTCGAAAGCGCCGGCGACTTTGGCCGCGGCGATGAACGGCAGCGGCTCGGGCAGGTCGGCGGCCGCCTTCAGCGAGCTGACGATCATGCCCTTGCTGCGCACCCATTCGGCGATGCCGGTCGAGTGCACCTGCGACAGCTGCTGCATCTGCGCGTCGAGCGACTCGACGGTGCGGCTGCGGGTGGTGAAGAAATTCGTGACCGTCATGGCCAGCATGGCGAAGACGACGATGGAAATGCAGATGGCGATGAGCCGGGTACGAAGGGATGAAAACATGCTCTCGTTTTCCTTTCAACTAAGACTGTTGGGGCCGAGAAAATCCAGTGAGGTGAGTACCATACCGGCGATGCGGAGCGCCATCGTTGCACTGGGCATTGATGCGTCGTGGACAACTGTTGCGTGAAATAATTATAGTTGAGATCAATCAATAAACCAGCAAAATCAGTTGTTTTGATTGAATAGTGCGGCTTATTCGCACACTCCGGCATGGGGCTTGCGGGGGGGCTTACGGCGGCGTAAAGCGGGCGCAAAAGCGGGGGCGGGACGGGGGGCGGGCGGAGAGCCGCATGCGCACTGGCTTGTGGCGATTGGGCGGGTTGTTAAACTGTCTAAACAGTTATATAAATCAAAAGCAAAGGCGTTGAGTGAGCGTGTCGCAGGGCGGAATGGCGGGACCCGTCAGCCGACAATGTTGGCTGAAGCGAGACCCTGCTCCAGGCCAACGTTGTCGGCTTACCCACGCCGTGTAAGCGGTTCCGGCTAATGGCTCTTAATAAGCGTAGGCGCGGCCGTTGACGACGCGCACCCGGCTGCCCATGCGCAGGCCGTCGAGGCTTTCTTGCACGACGGTGACGCCGTCGCCGTTTTCAAGGCGCACGTGGAGGCGGTAGGTGTCCGGCGTCGCGGCGCTGCGGTTTTGTTCGACGTTGTTGCCGACCATCGCGCCGCCGATGGCGCCGAGCACGGTGGCCGCCTTGCGGCCGCTGCCGCCGCCGACCTGGTTGCCCAGAACGGCGCCGGCGATGCCGCCGACGACGGCGCCGGCGCCGCTGGTGCCGCCGTTGCCGCCGTTACCGCGAAGCACCTGGATCGAATCGATCGCGCCATAGCGCTCCTGGCTCTGCTGCATCGGCTGTCGCTGTTGCGCCGGCGGCTCGTAGTAACCGGATTGCTGCGGTTGCTCGTAGTAGCCGGATTGCTGCGGTTGATAGCCGTTGGTGGCGCAGCCGGTCAGCGTGGCGAGGGCGATCAGGGCGAGCAGCAGCGAGACGCTGACGATGCTGGTACGGGTTGGTTTCATGTTTTCTCCTTGTTCTGTATGTCTTCAACATCGTACATCTAGAAAGCCCAGTACGGTAAACCTAAATGTAAGCAGGTATGGCGGGGCGGGCCAAAGCGCCTGTTTGACTAACATCCGCTTACATTTCGCTGGCCAGGCCGGCGCCGCGGCACTGTTCGCGGTAGGCGCCCGGGTTGACGCCGGCCCATTCCTTGAACGCGTGGTGGAAGGCGCTTTGCTCCTGGTAGCCGAGCAGGAAGGCGATGTCCACCAGGCTCGGGCCCGGCTGGCGCAGGCAATCCTTGGCCAGCGCGAAACGGGCCTGGTCGAGCACTTGCTGGAAGGTGGCGCCGGCCTCGCTGAGCTTGCGTTGCAGGGTGCGCGGCGACAGGTTCAACTGCTGCGCAATCGACGCCAGCCGCACCTGGCCCTGGGTCAGGTTGCGCATGACGGCCGCGTGCACCAGCGCCTGGATGCCGCCGCCGGCCTGGGCGCGCTTGCTCATCAACTGCTCGGCGTGCCGTTGCAGCACCGGGTACAGGCTGACGTCGGCGTTCGGCACCGGCCAAGCCAGCATCCGGGCGTCGAAGCTGGCGACGTTGGCGTCGGCGCCGAAGCGCGGCAGCGCGCCCAGCACGCGCACGTACTCGGCCTCCAGGCCGGCGCCGCCGGCGTGCGTGAAGGCGATGTCGGCCGGCGCCAGCGTGGCGCCGGCCAGCCAATTGCCGAACACGCGGATGCCGGCGAAGACGCTGTCGACCAGGTGGCGCCGGCCGGGCGGGTAGTGGCTGTGCCAGGCGTAGCGGGCGACGCCGCCGTCGACCCGCAGCGCCGAGCGGCCGAGGTCGTGCGCCAGTTGTTCGTAGCGCACGGTTTGTTCGAAGGCTTGGCCGAAGTCGCGGCAGCTCAGCAAGATCAGGCCGTAGACGCTGTAGGTGCCCAGCTTGACGCGCTCGCCCACGTGCAGGCCGAAGTGCGGGTCGCCGCTCATGGCGGCGCCGAGGTCGAGCAGGCGTACGTAATCGTCGGCCGCCAGCGCCTCGGGCAGCGGGTGCAGCGCGTGCTCGGCCAGGCCGGCCGCGCGCGCCAGCGCGGCGGCGTCGACGCCGCGCGCGGCGGCGGCCTCCAGCAGCGGCTGCAAATACGAGCCGGCCACGCGCCGCTCTGGCGCCGGGGCGGCGTCAGGCCGCGCGCTTGGCATGATCGAACAATGCGTTTGTCATAAATACACAATACTGGAAAGGGGTTGTCATTTACTCTTGTGCCATTCGCGGTGCGGCGCATTTTGAATGTCAAGTATAGCAAGGCGCGCCGCCGCTCCACAACGAGGGAAGACATGAGACGCTGGAACGGCTGGGGCGACGACGCCATCGAGTTTGCGCTGAACGACGACGCGTTGGCATTCCTGGGCGCGCGCGTCGGCGCCGGCGCCGCCATCGGCGACGCCTCGCTGGCGCAGGCTTGCGCGGCCATCGGCCCGTCGCGGCTGGCGCCGCACCGCCTGATCGACGCCGACCCGGCGCTGCGCCTGCACAACGCGCTCGGACAAAGCCTGCCCGACTGGTTCAAGCTGAGGTACGGCAGGGTCGGCGCGGTGCCCGACGGCGTCGCCTTTCCCGACAGCGCCGAACAGGTGCGCGAGCTGCTGGCCTACGCCGAGCGCCACGGCGTGGCCGTGATTCCGCATGGCGGCGGCACCAGCGTGGCCGGCCACCTGACCGTGGCCGAGGGCGCGCGCCCGGCGCTGTCGATGAACCTGACGCGGCTGTGCCGCATGAGCGCCTTCGACAAGCAGGCGCAGCTGGCCACCTTCGGCGCCGGCGTCTTCGGCCCCGACCTGGAGGCGCAGCTGCGCGCGCACGGCTACACGCTGGGCCATTTTCCGCAGTCGTTTGAATACTCGACGCTGGGCGGCTGGATCGCCACGCGCTCGTCCGGCCAGCAGTCGCTGCGCTACGGCCGCATTGAACAGGTGTTCGCCGGCGGCAGCGTGGAAACCCCGGCCGGCACGCTGAGCATCCCGACCTTTCCCGCCTCGGCCGCCGGCACCGACCTGCGCGAAATGGTGCTCGGTTCCGAGGGCCGCCTCGGCGTGTTGACCGAGGCCACCGTGCGCGTCACCAGGCTGCCCGAATACGAGGCCTTCCACGCGGTGTTCTTCCCCAACTGGGAGGCGGCCGAAAAAGCCGTGCGCGAAGTGGCCCAGGCCAAGCTGCCGCTGTCGATGCTGCGGCTGTCGAACCAGTTGGAGACGCTGACCATGTTGACCCTGGCCGGGCATAAAAAGCTGATCGGCGCGCTGCAAACCTATCTGTCCTGGCGCGGCTGCAAGGACGACAAGTGCATGCTGATGCTCGGCGTCAGCGGCCAGAAGGCTAGCGCCGCCGTCGCGCTCAAGAGCGCGCTGGCGCTCACCCGCGGCCACGGCGGCGTCCACGTCGGCAAGGCCATGGGCGCCAAATGGAAGCAGAACCGCTACCGCAACGTCTACCTGCGCAACGCGGCGTGGCAACACGGCTACGTGATCGACACGGTGGAGACGGCGGTCGACTGGCCGCGCGTGGCCGGCATGATGCACGCGCTCGAGCGGGCGGCCCGAGACGCGTTGGGCGCGCAGGGTGAGCGGGTGCACGCTTATACCCATCTGTCGCACCTGTACGCGCAGGGCGCCAGCGTCTACACCACCTTCGTCTACCGGCTGGCCGGCAATTACGAGGAAGACATGGCGCGCTGGCGCCTGTTGAAGGGCGGCGTCAGCGCGGCCATCGTCGAGCATGGCGGCACCATCAGCCACCAGCACGGCGTCGGCACCGACCACGCGCCCTACCTGGCGGCGGAAAAAGGCGCGCTCGGCATGAGCGCGATGCGCGCGCTGTTCCAGCACTTCGACCCGCAGGCGATCATGAACCCGGGCAAGCTGCTGCTCGACGCGGAGTGCGCGAAGTGAGCGGCCACTGGCGCGCTGGCTGGCGCGACGGCCTGCCCGAGCTGTTCGGGCGCGACTGGGACGTGGTCATCGTCGGCGGCGGCATCACCGGCGCCGGCATCCTGCTGGAAGCGGCGCGGCGCGGCCTGAAGGCGCTGCTGGTCGAGCAGCGCGACTTCGCCTGGGGCACCTCGAGCCGCTCGTCGAAGCTGGTGCACGGCGGCTTGCGCTATCTGAAGGAGGGCAAGTTCGGCATGACGCGCGAGTCGGTGCGCGAGCGCCAGCACCTGCTGCGCGAGGCGGCCGGGCTGGTCGAGCCGCAGGGCTTCGCCTTCGGCGACTACGTCGGCCGCAAACCGGGCCGGCGCCTGTTCCTGGTCGGCCTGGCGCTCTACGATTTCATGGCCGGCCAGCGCGCGCGCCACTACTACACGGCCGACGAGTTCTGCATGCTGGCGCCGAACGTGGCGCGCGCCGGGCTGAGCGGCGGCATGTGCTACAGCGACGCCAAGACCGACGACGCGCGCCTGGTGCTGCGCGTGCTGCAAGAGGCGCAGCGGCACGGCGGCGTGGCCGTCAACTACATGGCGGTGCAGTCGCTGCTGCGCACTGACGGCCAGGTGCGCGGCGCGCTGCTGCGAGACGGCGTTGGCGGCGCCAGCCACGAGGTGCGCGCCAAGCTGGTGATCAGCGCCACCGGCGCCTGGGCCGACGGCCTGCGCGGGCAGGGCGGCGCCGCGCCGAAGCTGCGGCCGCTGCGCGGCAGCCATCTGGTGCTGCCGGCTTGGCGCCTGCCGCTGGCGCAGGCGATCAGCCTGATGCACCCGCGCGACGGCCGTCCGGTGTTCGCCTTTCCGTGGGAGGGCGTGACGCTGGTCGGCACCACCGACGTCGACCACGGCGCCGACATGAAGCTGGAGGCGGCCATCACGCGCGCCGAGCTGGACTACCTGATGCTGGCGCTGCGCCAGCAGTTCCCGCAACTGGATTTGACCGAGGCCGACGTCCTCGCCACCTACGCCGGCGTGCGCCCGGTGATCGACAGCGGCCAGGCCGACCCGTCGAAGGAGGGCCGCGAACACGCGCTGTGGCTGGAAAACGGCCTGCTGACCGTCACCGGCGGCAAGCTGACCACCTTCCGCGTGATCGCCCTGGACGCGCTGAAACGCGCCGCGCCGCTGCTGCCCGGCTGGCGCGACAGCTTGCAAGCACGACCGATTTTCCAGGCGGCGCCAGCCTTAACCGGCCGGCGCCTGTCTGTCGAACAAGAGGGCCGCCTGCTGGGCCGCTACGGCCCGCACGCGCAGTCCCTGCTGGACGCGGCCGGCCCGGGTGAACTCGCCACCATCCCCGGCACCGAGACGCTGTGGGCGCAACTGCGCTGGGCCGCGCGCGCCGAGGCGGTGCAGCGGCTGGAAGACCTGCTGCTGCGGCGCAGCCGCGTCGGCCTGCAACTGCGCGGCGGCGGGCTGGAGATCCTGGCGCGGGTACGCGCCATCTGCCAGCCGGAGCTGGGCTGGGACGACGCCCGCTGGGACGCCGAGCAGGCGGCCTACCTGGCGTTGTGGCAGAGCCACTACAGCCTGCCGGCGCCGCGCGCCACCACCACCACCACCGCCGGAGCTTGAGGCGATGAGCGCACAATACCTGCTCTCCATCGACAACGGCACCCAGAGCGTGCGCGCGCTGCTGTTCGATTTACAGGGCAATATCGCGGCCAAGGCGCAGGTCTACCTGGAGCCGTATTTTTCCGACCACCCGGGTTGGGCCGAGCACGACGCGGACGGCTACTGGCAGGCGGTGTGCGAAGCCTGCCGGCAGTTGTGGGCCGCCACAACGATCCCGAAATCGGCCGTCAAGGGCGTCGCCGTAACGACCCAGCGCGGCACCGTGATCAACCTCGACAAGCAGGGCAAGCCGCTGCGCCCGGCCATCACCTGGCTCGACCAGCGCAGCACCGCACAGGTTCCGCCCATGGGCCGCTGGTGGGGCGCGGCGTTCAAGCTGGCGCGGGTCGAGGGCACCATCGACTACTTCCGGCGCGAGGCCGAAATCAACTGGATCGCCGCGCACCAGCCGCTGCTGTGGCAGCGCACCGACAAATTCCTGCTGCTGTCGGGCTTCCTGAACTACCGCCTGTGCGGCCGCTTCGTCGACTCGACCGGCTCGCAGGTGGCCTACATCCCGTTCGACTACAAGCGCCACGCCTGGGCCGGCCGGCGCGATTGGAAATGGCGCGCGCTGGCGATCCGCCGCGACATGCTGCCGGAGCTGGTGGCGCCGGGCACGGTGATCGGCGCCATCGACGCGGCGGGGGGGGGGGGGGGGGGGGGGGGGGAGGGGGGGGGAGGGGAGGGGGAGGGGGGGGGGAGGGGGGGGGGGGGGGGAGGGGGGCGGCGGGCTGCCGGTGGCGATAGGAGCGCAGAGCGCCCATCCCGGC